>JBAXNZ010000065.1:0-5297 GCA_037133515.1 bacterium | reverse complement strand
AGCATCAAATAGAGCAGGTAGGAAAGCAATTACGGGAAATGATGCCGTGGATGAAGAAGTAGACGGAGATCCTTTGCAGAGCAAAGGACAAATCAAAAGTTAAACGCCAGAGGCAACTTTTAATTTGAATGATGCCGTGGATGAAGAAATAGTAGACGAAGGTATTACACATACTAACGAAGGTCCTGCGCATAGCGCAGGACAAAACAAAGGTTAAACACCAGTGGTAACCTTTGTTTTGACATAAAGCGATTTATACATGGAAAAAATAATAATATTTGATACCACGTTACGAGACGGGGAGCAGGCGCCGGGTGCATCTCTCAATCAAAAAGAGAAACTAGAGATCGCCAGGGCCCTGGTGCATTTAGGGGTAGATATAATTGAGGCTGGTTTCCCGGTCTCCTCTAGGGGAGACTTTGAGTCGGTTAAGGCTATTGCCAGCTCTATTAAGGGGCCAGTTATCTGCGGTCTTGCCCGCGCCGTTAAAAAAGATATTGATGCCGCCTATCAATCTATCCGGCCTTCGCGCCGAGCGCGTATACACGTATTCCTGGCCACCTCCAAGATCCATATGCAGTATAAATTAAAGAAGGCAGAGGATGAAATAGAACGTTTGGCTGTAGAGGCTGTGAAATATGCCAGGAGGTTTTGCCCGGATATAGAGTTTTCTCCTGAAGATGCCTCGCGCAGCGAAAGAGACTTTCTTTTCAGGGTTGTGGAGTCAGTGATTAATGCGGGCGCAACTACAGTCAATATACCTGACACAGTAGGTTATGCACAGCCCGGAGAGTATGGCTCACTTATCCGTGCCATAAAGAATAATGTACCTAATATCAACAAGGCCGTGATTTCAGTGCATTGCCATAATGATCTTGGCCTTGCCGTAGCTAATTCACTGGAGGCAATTACCAATGGCGCCCGGCAGGTAGAATGTACTGTTAACGGTATAGGTGAACGCGCAGGGAACGCCTCCATGGAAGAGATTGTCATGGCGATTAAGACGCGTAAGGATATATTTAGAGGGCTAGAGAGCGGGATTAATACTGCTCAAATCTGCAAGGTCTCCCGCCTAGTAAGCAAACTGACTGGCTTTGTGGTCTCTCCTAATAAAGCCATAGTAGGAGGCAATGCCTTCAGGCATGAATCAGGGATACACCAGGATGGCGTGCTTAAAGAGCGCTCTACTTATGAAATTATACGCCCTCAGGACGTAGGTTTCGTAGGCACAGGCATAGTTTTAGGCAAACATTCAGGAAGACATGCGTTAAGCGAAAGATTAAAAGAGCTGGGTTTTAAATTTAGCGACGCCGAGCTGGGCAAGATCAATACGCGTTTTAAAGCGCTGGCAGACAAAAAGAAGAGTATCTTTGACCATGACCTTATCTCCATAATCGAGGATGAAGTTAAAACAGTCAAGCCGGTTTGGGCGCTAGAGAGTTTTACTATAAATTCCGGAACCAAGGTTACCCCGACTTGTGAAATAAGCCTTAAAACCAAAAATAAGTCTCACTCTGCCTGTTCTTCTGGAGATGGCCCGGTTGATGCCTGCTTTAAGGCTATAGATAAGGTTACCGGTATTAAAGGAGAGCTACAGGATTACCGTATTGAAGCAGTTAGCCAGGGCAAGGATGCATTAGGAGAGGTAATCTTGAAGCTCAAGGCCAAGGGTAAGGTAGTGACTGCGCGCGGTTCAAGCACTGATATTATCGAGGCATCAGTAAGGGCCTACATAAACGCCCTGAATAAAATAGAAGGTCTATAAAATCTCCGAGCGGTAAACATGCCTAAGAAATCAACAAAAAAAATTTTTGGCGTCCTGGGGTATCCCGTTAAGCACAGCCTATCTCCGGCTATGCACAACGCTGCATTCAGGCACCTTAAGATAAAGGCAAGTTATAGAAAATTCGAGGTCAGTCCAGAGGACCTGGGCCGATTCTTAAGAACGCTTGCACATAATAATATCCGCGGTTTGAATGTCACTATACCGCATAAAGAAAAAATCTTAAGCTACCTAACCAGCTATAAAACTTCTGCAGCGGATGAGATCGGTGCGGTAAACACCGTTGTAGTAGATAAGAACGGCAGGCTTAAGGGCTACAATACAGATTATTTGGGTTTTTCTAGGCATCTTTCAGAGCTCAGTCTTCGTCCAAAAAGGATAGCTATTATCGGGGCAGGCGGCGCAGCTAAGGCAGTCTGTTTTAGTTTGGCTAAAAAAGGCGCGCAGGAGATTGCTATATTTGATATAGATAACTATAAAAGCATAAGCCTAATGCAAAGGCTGCAGGAGGGTTTTTCCACATGCAGATTGCTAGCCGTAAATAGAATAGAGGGTTTAAAATTAAAGGATAAAGACTTATTGGTAAATGCTTCTCCTGTGGGTATGCAGCCGCAAGACCCTTGCCTAGTTACTGAAGATATGCTGCCTACGGGTATCTTTGTGTACGACCTCATCTATAATCCAGCTGAAACAAAACTACTGAGTTTAGCCCGTCAAAAAGGCCTACGCTACTCCAACGGCTTAGGTATGCTGCTTTACCAGGGAGCGGAATCTTTTAACCTTTGGATGAAACCTAAGAAAGCGCCACTCTCTGTGATGTCAGCTGCCTTTAAGCAGGCCCTGCGTAAGAAATTTAAGGCTTAAGCTTTTCTAATAATTCCTGCGGTATATTTTTGTATCCCAGCCTAACTGCCTTATCGTAATGTTGTGTAGCCAGACTTAATTTTGCCTGCCGGCAGTAGATTATAGCTAAATTTATATGCGCGTAAGCAGAATCCGGGTTGACTTCAAGGGCCTTCTGGAAATAGTATTCTGCCTCGGTTACCTTTCCGGTTTTGTGGTAGGCTACGGCTAGGTTATTATATAAATCTGCTGATTTAGGATGGAGCTTTATTGTTTTTTCGTATTCCCCGATTGCTTCCTGCGTCCTCCCTTTAGTCAGATAGATAAAGCCCATATTGCTGTGCGCCTGCCAGTTGTTCATAGAGACGCGCAGGGTCTGGGTCCAGAACCTCTCTGGGTCTCTGTAGTCCTCATTTCTTATCGCAGTGCGCACCGTATAGGCGCTGGCGATAACCACCATAATAAATATAAGATAATTTCTTAAGGCCGCCCGCCGGCTGCTATAGCGTTGGTATAAATATGCCAGAAATATGCTTAAGGAGAGGGAGGGAAGGTAGATATATCTTTCAGCTATCAGAGAAGATATGGGTATGGGGCTATAAGTGGGGGAGAGAAAGATTATAAAAATCCCTAATCCCAAAAATAACTCCCGTGCCTTTTTAAAAGTGAAGATCAAGGAAAGGAATATGGGGATTAAATATAATAAACCGTATTTAAATATTGAAACAGGGATAGATCCTACCTCATGAAAAAGGGTTAGCTTTTGCGGCCAGAGCAAGAGCCACAAATGCGAATAGAAAGAGTAAACTGCATAGATATGGCTTTTGACGGTCTGAGCCCCCAGACTATCCAGAAAGGAAACGCGCGTAAAAATCTCGGCTTTTACCGCGGAAAGCTTTATTGCCGCCAGTATAAAAAATGGCAGCCAGAGCCTCCAGTTTCTGCGCCAGCTCTTAAGCGTCAGGTCAAAGAGAATCAGAAATAGGGGGAAGAGATAGTAGGTGTAGTAACGCAGGGTCATGTAATAGAAGATGGCAAGGCAAAGCAGGTAAGGAAACGGCTTCAACCTCTCCTTGACTGCTGCGTAATGGTAGAGCAGGGTATTGCCCAGGATGAAGGCGAATAATATAAGATAGGGCTTTCCGGAGATCCAGGATACCGCCTCTGTATGTATGGGGTGAACCGCAAAGATGAGCGCACCCAGGAAGCTGGCCTCTAACCCGAAGAATATATTCAAGAAAAAGAAGGCCAGGATGGTATTCAGAGAATGTAGCAGTACGCTGGTCAGGTGGTAGGTAAAGGGGTTATGCCCAGCGATCAGTAAGTTCAGGGAATTGAGCAGGCTAGCAGGTTCCATCCAGAAGCGCCAGGGGGAGGTGAGCTCGGGGTTCATGGTTATAGCCGGGATATCATCGGCAACAAAATGGCCATTAAGGGTATTGAGATAGGCGAGCATGCAGAGGATAAAAAGCACAAGACATATAATCTTTCTCTTTGGCATCTTAAGTACAGATTATATATCTTAATATAAGCCTCTTCAAGAATAATTAGGGACGGTTCTGAAGTACGCTTAAAAGTGTCCCCTAGGGGGCACTTTTATCCTTGGCGCAGAACCGTCCCTATAATATTTTACTTGTCCGGTAATTGAAAGAATGGTAGAATTAAACCCAATGATGATTACGGGTATATTTGTTTTTATCTTTGGTTCGCTGATCGGCAGCTTCCTTAATGTCTGCATCCACAGGCTTCCTCTGGGCGAGTCAGTAATTAATCCTCCTTCACATTGCCCGAAGTGCGGCAAACCCATATCCTGGCATGATAATATTCCCATCTTAAGCTATCTTTTTTTAGCTGGTAGGTGCCGTTTCTGCAGGGAAAAGATATCCGCGCGTTATTTTGTCGTAGAGTTTCTGACCGCGCTGGTATTCCTATTCTTCTATAGCCGTTTTGGCCTGGGTTATAATTTTTTCTTCTATATTATCTTTGCCTGCGGGTTGATTGTCGCTACCTTCGTAGATATAAGAGAGCGTATCATCCCTGATGAGATCTCATTGGGTGGGGCGGTCTGCGGTTTTATCCTGAGCTCCTTAAAAGGAGTACGGCTTACCCCCTTTAGTTTTACCCCAAGCCATCTATTGGGCTCTCTGTACGGTATTATAGCAGGGGCAGGGATTATCTATTTAAGCGGATTTATTTTTGACCTGGCCTATTTTAAGATCCTGAAAAAACCAGCAGTAGACGGGGAAACTTCATCTATGGGCGGCGGAGACGTCAAGCTAATGGCCATGGTAGGGGCGTTCCTGGGCTGGGAGAAGGCGATACTGGTCTTTTTCTTGGCTCCTTTTTTTGGTCTCTTCTTTGGCATAGCAAATCTTTTAGTAAAAAAAGAGCACGTTATACCTTACGGCCCGTTCCTCTCTTTAGCCGCATTATTATCTATATTCTGGGCTGATAAGGTAATCGCCTTAATCCTGCTAAGGTAGCCTCTCTATAAACAAAGAAAGCCCTTGTTCTTAAGGGCTCTCTTAGGAGGTGATAGACCTCTGTGGCTCTCGCTATCGCCACCTCCAGTTACATAAGTCTAATGTTAATTCTATAAAAGAAGTATGACACCAGAATCTTAAAAATCAAGGCTAAAAGTGTACTTTTATGAAAGCGTTTTCTTTTCCTG
>JBAXNZ010000064.1:0-5308 GCA_037133515.1 bacterium | reverse complement strand
CTGTGACCTCTTGCTCCCAAAGCAAGCGCTCTAGCCAAGCTGAGCCACGCCCCGTCTTTTGTTATAGTTTATAACTTTGAACAAAAGACGGTGCTGAGCCTCTATGTATCCCTAAGAGAGGCGAAGCACCTCACGTTCCTTAAAGTTCCTTCTAATTATAACACACGCAAGGATCTTTTCA
The DNA here is from genome assembly GCA_037133515.1 of bacterium. GTDB lineage: Bacteria > Omnitrophota > Gorgyraeia > Gygaellales > Profunditerraquicolaceae > VGKF01. The sequence continues at coordinate 5,127 of JBAXNZ010000064.1, read as the reverse complement.
ATCTTCAATTGGGAGGAGAAAGAAGGAAAGCCCAAAGCCTGGTATTTGCTACGCCTGATATTGCGAGAGCCTTTTGATACGCTTTAGCATATTAGGATGGGTGCTAAGCATCTCCATAAGCTTATCACTTAAACCTAAGCGTATCTTTTTATTCCTTAAATTCTCAAGCTCGGCGATATCGATAGTGCCACTTTTGTCCAGGTCAAGCTGGCGCAGTTCCTTGATTTCATTAAAAGCCTGGGAGGGGTCATTGACGAAGAATGCCTTTAAGCCCTCTACCTCTTTTAAGGATTCTTTATCTGTGCGCGCTGAACCATAGACGAGTTTATAGAGGCTGGAGGCTAAAGCGGAAGGGCTGTTGCCTAAAAGGACTGAGCCTTTATCTGCAAAATACTCCCTGATGCGGGAGGCATAAAGTACCAAGAGGTTAGTGATAAAATAAAACACAAAAGCAGCTATCCCCAACAAGACGGTATTGCCGCCCCTCTCCCCATCGCGCCTGCGTCCGTAAAAAAGGAAGTTCCAGGCCAGGCGGTACATTATCATGGGGATAACCGAAAGCAGGGTAATGGTCAAGACATCACGGTTCTTAAGATGGCTTAATTCATGGCCCAGGACTGCCCTGAGCTCATCTTTATTCAAAAGCCTTAAGATCCCCTCGGTAACACAGACGCGGCCGTCCTTTAAGCTTCTGCCAAAGGCAAAGGCATTTGGGATATCGATCTGGGCTATGCCTATCTTAGGGACGGGAATCTGAGCCCTCATGGAGAGCTCTTCTACCGTTCTAAATAAATCCGGGTATTCCTGGCGCGAGACATACTTAACGTGCATAGTCCACTCCACGATCTTAGGCCCGATCATATATTGTACCAACATCATTACTACGGAAATAACCAGGTAGAAATTGAAATTGTCTATATGCAGTAAACTGCGGCCCAAAACTACCAGCACCGCATAGATAAACCCGAAGAGTATGGTCAATAGAAGCCACATCCTTAATCTTAAACCCCACATCTTAATCAACCTCCTTAAAAGAATGAACGTTTTGCTTTAAGACATTGCCCTTAATTATAAATCTAATAACCGGATTGTCAAGGCTATCCGTATGCACGTACACGTATTGTTTGACCTGTCCGGAATAACCCTTACTGTTAAAGATTACTTCTATTGAAGTAACCTCACCCGGAGCAAGAACGGTTTTCTTTACTTTAGAGAGCGTGCAACCACAGGAAGTACTCACCTGTTTTATATTTAAGATATTTCTAGATTTATTCCTTAATAAGAATGTGTGCTTGACAAGTTCTCCTGCCTTCGCTTGGCCAAAATCCCATTCCTCACTCTCTTGGGCAGGCTGCGAATGCTGCACCGGTTGAGGCGCCTGAGAATAAACCAAAGTAACCCCCAGGCCAAAAAACAAGATCGCCATAATGATTTTAATGGCAGCCAGGTGTTTTTTCATCGCCTTTGCGAATTGCTCGGAAGTAACCCCCCATAATGCAAAAAGGAATATTATAAAAAGCGGCAGGATAAACATGATATTATAGAGCAGGATGTAACCGGCAGCCTGTAATTTTAAAGGCGTAGTCTTTAAGATAAAAACCAGAGTGGGTAGATAGACCTGTCCGGTGCAGACCGCCTCTATTATCGAAACCAGAAATCCGGTTATAAGGGCGCTGGCTAATAACCCTATGACGCTCCTTTTTTCCCGCCCGCTATCGCCTGATCCTCTCTTCCTGTAATGCAGCCCGATTATTGCGTGTATGCGGTTCTTCCAGGACTGCGGAAGCTGCAGGGTAAGCTCTTCTGTATTTTTAGTCTTCATAAATTTAAAGAAATCGTAAAGGGCGAGGCCTGCCAAAACAAAACAAAGTAAACCAATCCCCAGATTGATGATGCGCGAGACTAACAAAAACCCTTTTAGCCGATAGAGAAAACCGAATAAGCCAAGGCCGATCAAGATATAAGTCAGGAATACGGAGAATATGAAGGCCAGGCCTACCAGAGCGATCTCTTTTTTCTTGTATCTTTGCAGAGCTAAAAAAGAAATGAAAAATACTATTACGGTAAAGGCGCAGGGGTTTATCCCGTCAATCAGGCCTGCCCCGACTATTGCAAAAGGCCTGAAGTTATTGAAACGCGAAACCAAATCTATTCCGGCTAGCTCTTCTTTAACCAAGAGAGGATTCTTTAGGGCCTCATTGATAAACCATTCCAGCTTATTGTAAAGCTGGCCCTCACCGTTTAAAAAACGGCCCTCTATATAAAAAACCGGCAGGGTATTTTTTATATTTACCCCGTATTTGGCTTCCAAGGCCAGGAGCAGTTTATAATTTTTGATCTCGGCTATATCGCGGTATTCTATCTCAATGCTCTCTTTGAACTTCTTCTCTATCTGCGGCATTAATCCCTGATTAATACGCAGGCATTCATGGCAGGTGGTGGAATAGAATACAGTGAGTTTGGGCAGGCTAACAGGATAAGCTAATCTATAGGAATATAGAGTGCCTACAAAGATACATAAGAATAAAAGGAGATTTTTTCTGGAAAACATTTTTATGCGGCCTTGCTTTTCAGCTCCTCAAATAACTTTGTTGCCTTATCTACGCTTGCCTTCTCATGCACTATGCTCCTGATAGCAGAAATGACCGCGACCGGCCATCTTGACTGCCAGATATTTCTTCCCATATCTACGCCTTTGGCGCCCTTGGAAATAGCATCATAGGCCATCTGAAAGACATCCAGCTCATCCTTTAATTTAGGGCCTCCGGCAATCACTACCGGCACAGGGCAAGACTCGATTACTTTTTCAAACTCCTCGCAGTAGTAGGTCTTGACGATATGCGCACCCAGCTCTGCGGCAATGCGGCAGGATAAAGAAAGATACCTTGCGTCGCGCTTCTCAAGCTCTTTACCTACGGCAGTAACTGCCAATACCGGAATACCGTAATCTTCGGCTTCGTTAATAAGCTTAGAGAGGGCAAGCAGGGTCTGGTGCTCATGGCTAGTCCCTACATAAATAGAGAGCGCCACAGCTGAAACCCCCAGCCTTGCGGCATCCTGCATAGAGACAACAACCTCCTCATCTGAGAGGTCTTCTTTGAGTACGCTGTTTCCCCCTGAGACGCGCAACACAATAGGTATATTGTATTTGGGGTCAATACAGTTGCGCAAAATCCCCCTAGTAATCATCAGTGAATCTGCGTACGGAATAAGCGGTTGAATAGCCTGCGTGGGTTTTTCCATCTTACTGACCGCGCCTAAAAAATATCCGTGGTCTACTGCCAGCATCACGGTCTTTCCGTCTTCTTTAAATATACGCTGCATCCTGTTCTTCATTCCCCAATCCATTCATTCCTCCTTTTTACTAGGGACGGTTCTGAGGCTCGGTTAAAACTGTCCCTTTAGGGACACCTTTAACCGTAGTTGAGAACCGTCCCTACATTAAGATAACGACTTTGATAGAATTATTCGCCTCTGAAACCAACTTAAAGCCCTCCTGTATCTTTTCCAGAGGAAGGCTGTGCGTAATCATATCCTTAACTTGAATTTTGCCTGTACTAATCAACTCCAGGGCCTCCATGTGATCCTGAGGGCTGCCGGCATAAGAAGAAACGAGCTTCCTTTCCGTGCGCCAGAAAAGCTTATTTACGGATAGAGGAGTAGTCTTATCTTTATCCGTAGGCGCAAAAAATAAAACCGTCCCTGCTCGCTCTACAGAATCCAGGGCCTGATTTATTGCCGCAGGTGAGCCGGTACAGATAATCACTAGGTCAGCGAGCCTGCCTTTATTTATTTTAAGCAGTTCATTTACGTTATAATCTTTAGCTAAAAATACCCGGTCAGCCCCGAATCTTTTTGCTGCCTCCAGGCGATATTCGGAGATATCTGTAGCTACAATAAGGCCTGCACCAATTGCCTGAGCCAGCGCTATATGTAACAGTCCGGCAATACCGCTTCCCACTACCAAGACAGAAAAACCCGGCTTCATCCCTGCTACCCTCTGGCCGCGCAGCACGCAAGCCAAGGGCTCAATAAAGGTAGCTTCTGCAAAAGATACTTCAGCAGGTAAAGGATAGACTCCTTTTTCTACGTTTATCACCGGCAGGCGCACAAATTCAGCAAACCCTCCGGGATCAAAGTTAGTCTTACGTAGGGTATCGCAGACAGTTTCATGGCCGCTGATGCAATAGCTACAGCTTCCGCAGGGCACATGGTGCGAAGCAGAGACCCTCTGGCCTTTTTTGTAGGCAACTACCCCCTCGCCAACCTCCTCTACCACCCCGGCAATCTCATGACCAAGGACCAGGGGGACGCGGTCAATACGATACCACTCCATTACATCGCTTCCGCAGATACCGCAGGCTTCAATACGGATAAGCAGCTCGCCCCTGCCTATCTTAGGCCGGGGGGCTTCCTCTATCCTTATATCGCTATTACTGTAGTATCTGGCTACTTTCATTTTATCCTATATTCTACCACTAGTTTATGATTTTTCAACAAAACAAAAAAGTGAAACGGCCCCTTTTTTGCTTGACAATTAAAGAAAAGGGTGCTATAAATAATTTTTGTAGCAGAATCAAGGAGAGTAAATATTCAAGGCAGCAAAGAGGTAAACCGTAAAGCATGAAGATAGCAGAATGCATTACGGTTTTTTTTGTTTAAAGGGGGTGAAAAGAAACAAATGGCAAAAGGTAAAGTAAAGTGGTTCAGCAACCAAAAGGGTTATGGCTTCATCACCAGCGAAGACGGCAAAGACGTCTTTGTGCATCATAGCGCAATCACGGGAGATGGCTATAAAACTTTGGAAGAAGGACAGGAAGTAGAATTTGAGGTAACCCAGGGCCCTAAGGGAGATCAGGCAACTAACGTATCTAAATTATAAGCCCTGGCTAACTGAAAAATAAAAAACCGCTGCATTCAATTACAGCGGTTTTTTATTTTAAATGCTAAGACCCTACAGGCCTAACTTCAATCTCTGCTTTAAATTGATAAAATCAGCGTTTTTCAATATTTCATCGGTCAGCACAAAACCAACCTCGCCAAATTTTCTTGTCATAAATAGTTGTTCGATAACCCTTCTTTCGCCATCTGAAAATGCGATCGGCGTATCGGCCCCGGCAAGGTAGA
>JBAXNZ010000063.1:0-5328 GCA_037133515.1 bacterium | reverse complement strand
AAAGCACCCAGCTTAACCAGACTGCGCCTGCTCCTTTCGGCGCAGATAACTTCAGCCAAATAAGATTGGATCTCTTTATTGGAGTGCGTTTGAACTATTAAGCCATCCAATTGCTTGAGTGCCTCCAATGTGTGTTTCCAGACATCCAGGTGATGATAAGGCCCTTGTTTAACCCCGCGCATAATATTAAATTCCGGGAAGGCCGCTTTTATAACCCCCAGATTATCCATCTTTGAAATATATTCAAACGAATCCCGCGAATCCAGTATTTTAAATAACTCATCGCGGATACGTTCTAAAGATACCTCTTTTAATTTTTTGGCCTTGGATTTAATAAGCTGCAATGTCCTTGGCTCTATCTTAAAACCAAAGGTAGCGGCCAGGCTAAAGGCGCGCAGGATGCGTAGCGCATCCTCATCAAAGGCCTGGGGGCTGGCCATCTTGATTACCTTTGCCTTCAAATCTCCAAGCGCAGCGCAAGAATCAATAATCTTAGCCTGGGGATTTTCAGTTAAAAATAAATCTTTTAATTCTAAGGCTAAGGTGTTTATGGTAAAGTCACGGTGCTTGAGGTCTTCTTCTAGCGTCCTGCCCCGGAAATCAGAAAAATCCAGGGTGTAGATTTTATCCTTTATCTTCTCGACCAGCCTGCAGGCGCCGTGCTCTTTATCCAGCACTACGAATCCGCATCTTATCTCTTTTGCTAATCTACTGCCAAAATTTATGGCATTATCTTTTAAACAAAAATCGAAATCGAGATTATGCTTTTCTCTTTTTAATACGGCATCGCGCAGTATCCCGCCCACCAGATACAGCTTAACCCCGGCTTTGTTGGCAAAGGCGTAAACCGGCTTAAGTATATCTTTATATTCAGCCTTCAATAGGGAAGTTTCCATCTTTATGCGGACTATATAGCGTATATCTTTGCGGAGAAGGAATCCAGGTCTATCAATGCCACAGTGGGCTTGCCGAAGAGCCATCCTCCGCACTCTCCGGGATTAACCAAAAGCTTTGCGCTTTGCCGCAGTATCTGCGGCTTATGGGTATGCCCGAAGATAATCAGCTCTGCTTTTTCGCTCTTTAAATTGAGCTGGTTTAAGTCATGGGCGATAACGATCTGTCTGCCTTTTAGCTCTAAACTCAAAGGGCCTTCCTGGATTCTCCCCTCTGAAGCAGAGGCAAGGCCGGTCTTCTCTCCGTCATTATTACCGAATACCCCGCACCAATCGCATTTCAGGGCCTTTAAGACCTTCACTGTAAAAGGCGCTACAAAGTCTCCGGCATGAAAGACAAAACCTACCTTTTGTTTATTAAAAAACCTGACTGCCTTTTCTAGTTTTGGGATATTATCGTGTGAGTCGGAGAGTAGCCCTAAGCGCATCATTGGGTTTGGTTAAATGCGCCTACCTGTTTCATGATCTCATCTTCTACAAATATAGGCGCATGGGCCCTCACTGCCAGGGCAATACTATCGGAGGGGCGGGCATCCATGATCTTGACTGACCCCGATTGAGTCTTGATAAACAGCTGCGCATGAAAGGTGTTCTCTTCTAATTTATTTATTACTACCCTCTCAATGTTGGCCTCTAAGTTCTCCAGGGCAGAGTAAAACAGGTCGTGCGTAAGCGGCCGGGGAGGGTTAAAACCGCTGATCTTTAATTTAATCGCCGAGGCCTCATTGAGGCCGATGACAATAGGAAGCAGGCGCTCCCCACCTTTTTCTTTTAAGACAATAAGCTGGTCATGCCTCTTCTCATCGATAACAATCTTGGTCAACTCCATCTCTATCATGTATGCATTCTCCTCTTATTTATCCTTTCGGCTTGCAGCTTTAGTCGCTGGCTGTTTTTCCTTATTCAGGATATCTTTTAGCTCTACCATAAACTGGCCCACATCCTTAAACTGCCGGTACACCGAAGCAAACCTCCCATAGGCTACGTCATCTATTGACTTGAGCCTCTCCATTACCAGCTCCCCTATCCTTGAGGAAGATACCTCGCGGTCTGATTTCTTCTGTATTGCGCGCTCAACCTGGGTGACAATATCCTCCATCTTCTCCATACTTACCGGCCTCTTTTCGCAGGCGCGGGTTATCCCGGCAAGGACTTTCTTGCGGTCAAAAGGCTCCCTGCGATTATCCTTCTTGATTACCATGAGCGATACTTCCTCTATATATTCATAAGTAGTAAAGCGCTTGCCGCACTTGAGGCACTCGCGCCTGCGCCTTATCGCAGACTCTTCCTGCGTTGCGCGCGAGTCCACTACCTTATCCTCTTTATAACCGCAGTTAGGGCACCTCATTTTATCCTCTTTATCTTGATCCCGGCCTCTTTAAGAAAATCCATCGCCATCTTATCAGGATACCCCTCGGCAATAATAAGCTCTTTTATACCGGCGTTAATCAGCATCTTGGCGCAGATAATGCAAGGTTGATTGGTAACATAAAGGACGCTGTTTTTAGTACTTACCCCGTAAAGGGCTGCCTGCAGCAGGACATTCTGTTCTGCGTGCAGTCCGCGGCAGAGCTCGTGGCGCTGTCCGGAGGGTATTTTTAGTTTATCCCTGAGGCAGTCCGTCTCAATGCAGTGGCTTATGCCTGAGGGCGCTCCGTTATAACCGGTAGCCAAGATCTTTTTATCCTTTACTAATACCGCACCTACGCGGCGGCGCAGGCAGGTTGCCCTTTTAGAAACCAGATAGGCTACCTCTAAAAAATATTCGTTCCAGCCAGGACGTTTAAAATCTTTTTTTTTCATACTACGCCGCTCGGAAACCCTGCCCTTAAGAGCGGGGGGGAATGCGGCTTTAGTATTCCGCCTTTGGGAACCCAGAACCTTAGCCCGGGTGGGCTCCATTTTAGCGCTTACCATTTTAGCAGCTCCGGATAAAGCGGGAATCTCCTGGCCAACTCCAGGACCTTAAGCCTGATCTCTTTTAGCTTTTTAGAATCATCGCTTACCTCTATCGCCTCGTTTATGAATTGACTGACCTTGCGCATCTGAAATTCCTTCATACCGCGGGTAGTCACTGCCGCAGTCCCCAAGCGTATACCGCTAGTCGTAACAGGGCCTTTTTTATCAAAAGGTATAAGGTTTTTATTTACCGTAATCCCTGCCTCCTCTAGGGCCCTTGAGGCATCTGAGCCGGTGATGCCCTTCTCCGTCAGGTCTACCAGCATAAGATGCGTATCTGTGCCTCCTGAGACAATTCTAAACCCTAGTTTGGCTAAAGAGCTGCTCAATTCTTTTGAGTTCTTCACAATCTGACGCTGATAAACCCTGAATTTAGGGCTTAATGCCTCCTTAAATGCCACTGCCTTGGCTGCGATGACATGCATAAGCGGCCCTCCCTGTATGCCGGGGAAGACCCTGCTGTCAATCTTCTTGGCGAATTCTTTTTTGCATATCACAAAACCTCCCCTTGGGCCGCGCAACGTCTTATGAGTAGTTGAGCTAACAAATTCAGCATAGGGCACAGGAGAAGGATGCACGCCTGCGGCAACCAATCCGGCAATATGCGCCATATCTACGAATAGATAAGCGCCCACCTTGTCTGCGATCTTACGGAACTTTACAAAATCTATCTTTCTAGGATACGCTGAGGCTCCGGCCAGGATCATCTTAGGCTTATGCCTCTTGGCTAAATCCAATACCAAATCATAATCCAACATCTCGGTATGTTTATCCACTCCATAGGTAACTATGTTATAAAACATCCCGGAAAAATTATGCGGGTGGCCGTGGGTAAGATGCCCTCCGCAGGCTAAGTCCATAGCCAGGACAGTATCGCCTAATTTCAGGGCAGTCATGTAAACGGCCATATTTGCCTGCGTGCCCGAATGCGCTTGCACATTCACATGCTCTGCGCCAAAGAGCTTCTTTGCCCGCTCAATCGCCAGACTCTCTCCTTTATCTACATTAACGCACCCGCCGTACCAGCGGTTGCCAGGATAGCCTTCTGCATACTTATTGGTCAAAACAGAACCCTGGGCCGCAAGCACCGCAAGAGAAGTAAAATTCTCAGAGGCAATAAATTCCAGGTTCTCTTCCTGCCTTTTGATCTCTTCTTTTATTGCCGCGTAAATCTCCGGGTCAATATTCGTTAAGTAATTCATCGTGCCTCACACCTTATTCTTTCTTCGATATTTTTTATCTGATTAAGGCGCCTCTTGTGGCGGCCGCCCTGAAAATCCGTATTGAGCCAAACCCCGGCTATCCTTTTTGCAAGGCCTTTATTCACAAATGCCGAGCCCAGCACTAAGATATTGCTGTCATTGTGCTGACGGCAGAGCCTGGCTGCAGTTACGTTATAACAGAGAGCTGCCCGCACTCCCGGGAGCCGGTTTGCCACAATAGAATTTCCTATCCCGCTTTTACATATAAGTATGCCGCGTTGATATTTCTTTAAAGATAGGAGCCTTGCCAACTCATAAGCAATAAGGGGATAATCCGAGCGCTCCTTAGAATAAGTCCCTACGTCCTTTGCCGTTAAGCCTTTGTCCTTTAGGTATGCCTTTAACTTTTGCTTCAAATCAAATCCTGCGTGATCTGAGCCGATAAGTATTATTTTATAGTTCTTCATTTAAATTATCTGCGCTATCCTTTCTATAGCCTCAGTGATTACCCCTAGTGTCTGTTCGTAAACCTCTAAGGGCTTGCCTATGGGGTCATCAATATCCATCTTATTATTACTTATTTTAGCAAATTCTTTTAATAAAAACAGCCTATTTTTTATCTCCGGCGCCAGCTGCAATAGCCTTTTCTCCTGCAGCCTTTCCATAACCAGGATGATATCAGACCTGTCTAAGATCTCCTTGCTTACCCGCTGCGAACGATGGCCGGATACATCTATACCTTCCTGCCTTAAGAGCTCTTTGGTCTCCTCCGTAGCGCCCATACCGCTGGCCATCATCCCCGCAGAAAGGACCTCTACGTCAATCCTCTTCACTTCTTTTATCTTCTTCTCTAAAAGGGCCTTGGCCATCACTGAACGGCAGGAGTTACCGGTACAGACAAAAAGCACTGTCTTTTTATTGGCAACTGACTCAATCTCCTCTTTCTTTATCGCTCCCTCTCTTATCACCTGAGGACAACAGGCAGAAGTAAGGTCAACAATCGTTGACTCTACCCCCAGTTTCGTAGGCCCGGCATCTATTGCAAAGTCAACTAAGCCCTGCAGGTCTTTTATTGCCTCTTTAAAATTTATTGGCGCAGGCCGGCCGTTGAGATTTGCCGAAGGACATACTACCGGCACACCCGCAAAACGTATTATTCTTAAGGCTATCTCATTATCCGGTATGCGTATGCCTACGGTATCTTTATCTTTTGC
>JBAXNZ010000062.1:0-5350 GCA_037133515.1 bacterium | reverse complement strand
AAAAGAAAAAAAGTGCCAGGATAGAATATATTGCTATTGTTGACCCTAAGGAGCTTCATCCCTTGAAGAGAATAATCGACGGAGCTATGGTTACCTTAGCAGTGCGGATAGGTAAGACGCGCCTCATAGATAATATCTTTATTAGGCCATAAATGAAGACGAGCAGGAAAATAAAGATTGGGATAGTGGGCTGTGGCGCAATCGGGGCCTCATTAGCTAGGGTAATAGTAAGTAATTTCTCTAATGATGCAAGGCTGGTAGCTTTATATGATATCGAAAGAATTAAATCAGAACGTCTTTCTCAGAGTTTATCAAATAAGGGCTTAGTTAAAGCCGATCTTACGAGCTTAATTGAATACTCTGACCTGGTTATTGAATGTGCTTCTAGTTTGCATTCTTGGAATATTGCAAAAAGGACATTAATCCGTAGCAGGGATATAATGATCATGAGCGTAGGGGGCCTGATCAGTAGACTCCCTGCTTTAACGAAACTGGCAGATAAGCACGGCGCCAGGGTCTATATACCCAGCGGAGCCATATCCGGCATAGATGCTCTTAAGGCAGCAAAGTTATCCGGTATAAAAAGCATCACTCTTACCACGCGTAAACACCCCCTTTCTTTTAAAGGGGTCAAATATATAAAAGAAAAACGTATCGTCCTGGATAAGATCAGGGGAGAGAGGATTCTTTTCTCCGGCACGGCTAAGGAAGCAGTAAAATATTTTCCGCAAAACATAAATGTTGCCGCTGTATTAAGTATGGCAGGTATCGGAGAGAAGAATAGTAGGGTGAGGATTATCGCTGACAATAGAGTGAAGAGGAATATACACGAGATTCGTATAGAATCAAAGGCAGGGGATATCACAACCAGGACGGAGAATGTGCTGCATCCTGATAACCCAAAGACTAGCTACCTGGCAGTATTGGCGGCAGTAGCGACGCTAAAACAGATATTTGAACCGGTAAGGATAGGGACTTAATGATTATATTTACGGAATATTGGATTAAATAATATAAGAGAGGAGGTGAATCAAAATATGGCACAAAAAGTGATGAAAGTAGGAGTAAAGAGAGTGAAGGGTTATCTCTATTACCTTGATAAAAAGGGCGATATCTCTTGCGCAAAGATGGCAAGGGGTAGCAAAAAAGGCGGCAGCCCTAAGAAAGTAGAGAAATGTGGTATCAAGAGGAAAGAGGGATACCTTTATTTTGTTGACAAACAGGGAGATGTTTCTTGCGCCAAGATGAAGAGAGGCGGCAAGAAAAAGAAGAAAAGATAACACAGCCCGCACCTTTTGATTTTTGAAAGCGTATTCTTATTCAAAAGGTGCGGGTTTCTTTACTTAAGGAAGCCAAAAGGTTTAAAGGGGAGGTCAAGAGATGAGTAGGCAAAGGCAAATATTCTTTATTCTTCTCTCAGGTTTATTAATATATCTGAATTCGCTTAGGAATAATTTTGTCTGGGATGATATACTGGTTATTGTCAATAACGACTTTATCAAAGGATGGTCTCTATTGGGTGAGATATTCAGCAAGCCGCTTTTTTATCTGACAAATAATGAATATCTTTATTACAGGCCTATCTTAGCCTTGTCTTTCGTATTTGATTATTCTCTTTGGGGGCTGAATCCCTTCGGATTTCATTTGACCAATATCATATTGCATCTTTGTGCCGGTTTATTGATCTATAGGCTATTCGGTATCTTACTCAATGAATCACATCTAGCTTTCTGTGCTGGATTGTTCTTTATTTTGCATCCGCTGAATACCTCAGTAGTCAATTATGTCACTAGCAGGGCAGATATTTTACTGTTGATATTTTCAGTCTTCGCCTTGACACTTTTTCTAAAAGCAATGAATTACAAGCATTATCTCCTGTCTTTATTTTGTTTCTCCTTGGCGCTTCTGTCTAAAGAGTCGGCCTTAGTTTTTCCGGTTCTCCTGGTTTTTGCAGGAGAAATGCATTATCTGGTTATGCAGACAAGCCAGGGTAGTGAGCCGAAAGCCAAAATGAGGCGTATCTGGTATATTGTTTTTATAGCCGTTGCCATAGGCTATATCTTTTTAAGGATGAAGATAATAGGCGTGGGATTCAATCTATCGGTCTCTGGCAAGATAGGGATTTTAAGCATTTTGGCGACTTTCTGCATGGTCATCTTGCATTACCTAAAGTTGATTTATTTTCCGTTTGGCCTGCATATGTTAAGCAATATACCCATTATTCAACTGCAGGATAACTGGTTCGTCTTGCCTTTGGTGATAGCAATAATTCTCGCTGTCTTTTTTATTATCTATAGGCTGGACAAGATAGCTTTCTTTTTGACAGGGTTTTTTATTATTTGGGTATCCCCGATAGCTTTGTTGTCGCTCAAAAACCCTGAGTATTTCGTACAGCAGATGGCTATTATGGAGCACCACTGGCTGTATATACCGGCAACAGCCTTGATTGTGCTAACCTTCTATTTAATAAGAAGAATTAATAAGCCCTGGTCGGAACGGTTTTACAAAATCATATTCATATCCTTTGCCTTGTTTCTGGCTATTATTACTGTAAAAGAGAATACCTATTGGAAGAATAATAGCTCTTTGTTTAAGCAGACGATACGCTATGTAAAAAATAGCTCTACTGCATACAGGAATCTGGGCTGGATTTATCTAAGCAAGAGCGATCCCGGCTCCGCTATCCAGATGTATAAAACCGCATTAGGGCTTAAGCAAGCGGATAAGGCTAAGGCTATTGTTTATAAAGAGCTTGCCTACGCTTATTTATTGAATAATGATGCGCAAAGGGCAGGGGAGGCGGCTTGGGAATCCATAAAGCTAAATCCTGATTATGCGGCTAGCCATGGTTTGCTGGGTTTATTATATTTAGAGAAAGAGCCAAATAGGGCCCTGGAAGAGTGTAAAAAAGCATTGGAACTAGATCCCTTTGACTCTATGGCGTTTAATAACCTGTTGCAGCAATCGCGTTCAGACAGGGGAATAACTACTTATCTTATTACTAAATACACAAAAATGCTGGGAGGGCAACGTAACTTTAATGCCTATAGGATTTACCGTTCCCTGGGAGTAGTTTATCTATATGCAGATATGGATTCCATGGCTATGTCTAATATTAAAAAGGCGCTTCGCGTAAATCCTTATGACGTAAAAACAAACAATGCCTTAGCTATCTGTTATGTAAAGAAGAGTGAGGTTCTTCTTGCCGAAAGATTTTTTAAAAGATCGCTGCGCTTAAACCCTTTTGATAAAGAGGTCTACGGCAACCTTGCTTTTTTCTACAGCGAGCTGGGCAGAAATAAAGAGGCGGCATTGATGCGCAAGAAGGCCTATTCCATAAACCTCTTCGATTAAAAGATGAAGACGCAAGATTATATAGTTATAAAAGGGGCAAAGGAGCACAACTTAAAAAACATAGACCTGGTTCTGCCGCGTAATAAACTTATTGTAATCACTGGGCTCTCTGGTTCCGGAAAGTCAAGCCTGGCATTTGATACCATCTATGCCGAAGGGCAAAGACGCTATGTAGAGAGTCTTTCCAGTTATGCCAGGCAGTTTTTAGAGCAACTGCAAAAACCAAACCTGGAGTATATTGAAGGGCTCTCCCCGGCTATAGCAATTGAGCAGCGTAGCGCAGGAGGAAACCCCAGATCTACCGTCGGCACGCAAACAGAGATCTATGATTACCTAAGGCTTCTTTTCGCCCGGATAGGCAAGGTGCGCTGCTATAAATGCGGTTTGAGCATAGAAAAACAGAGCTCCCAGGAGATAATTGACAGGATCATGGAATTACCGGTTAATACAGAGGTTCAGGTATTGGCTCCTTTGATTTTAGGCAGAAAGGGAGAGCATAGGGATATTTTTAGCCAAATACAGAAAGCGGGATTCTTGCGCTGCCGCGTTGACGGGAAGGTTTATGAACTGCCCCAGAAGATAAAGCTAGAGAAATATAAAGCGCATACTATTGAAGTATTAGTGGATAGATTGGTAATAAAAACAGAAGCTAAAGCTAGGATCACTGATTCAGTAGAGACTGCCTTAAAAGTTGGCAAGGGAAAGGTTGTGATTAACCCTGCCCGCAATACCGAACTATTCTTTAACGAAAATTATACCTGTAATAAATGCGGCATGAGTTATCCTGAGGTAGAGCCGCGCATCTTCTCTTTTAATTCTCCTTACGGGGCCTGTTCGCACTGCAATGGCTTAGGGATAAAATTAGAGTTTGACCCGGAATTGGTGATTCCGGATACAGGTAAGTCCATAAGCGAGGGGGCTATCGAGGCCTGGCGCAGGGGTGGTAGGGGCTATATTATGTATTACCGCAGCCTGATCAGGGAATTATCGCATATATTGGGTTTTAGCCTGGATATCCCGTTTAAGAAATTAGGCAAAGTGACTCAGAAGGCAATACTCTATGGTACGCAGGTTGAAGTTTGGGGCAAGGCATTTGAAGGCGTAATACCTAATCTGGAACGGCTCTTTAAGCAAACGGATAGCGATTATTTGAAAGAAGAGATCTCCAGGTTTATGTCTAGCCTTCCTTGTCCAGAGTGCATGGGCTCCAGATTAAAGAAGGAGAGCCTTAGCATTACTGTAAATAGTAAGTCCATCTGGGAGGTAGTGCAGATGTCAGTAAAGGAGGCAGTAGATTTTTTCAAAGGCCTTGATCTTTCTAGAAAAGACAAAATTATCGCTCACCAGGTTTTAAAAGAGATAATACAGAAACTACAGTTTTGTATAGGCGTAGGGTTAGATTATCTGACCTTGGACAGGAAGAGCTCTACTCTTTCCGGAGGCGAGGCGCAAAGGATACGCTTAGCTACTCAGGTCGGTTCCCGGCTCGTAGGCGTATTATACATACTGGATGAGCCTAGTATAGGGTTACACCAGAGGGATAATGCGAAGCTTCTTTATACCTTAAAGGCGCTGCGCGACCTGGGTAATACCCTTATTGTGGTTGAGCATGATGAATCTACTATTTTAGCTTCGGATTTTGTGGTGGATCTTGGGCCTGGGGCAGGCAGGCACGGAGGAGAGGTAGTTTTCTCAGGGACAAAAGAAAGTTTATTAAAAGACCGAAACTCCCTGACTTCCCGTTATCTTAGAAGAGAGCTAAAAATAGACCTGCCTATAGAGCGTAGGAGTTGGAAAGAGAAGAAATATTTGGAGATAATCGGAGCCGGGGAGCATAATCTAAAAAATATCAACGTAAAGTTCCCCCTTGGCACTTTTATCTGCATAACCGGAGTATCTGGCTCAGGAAAATCAACCTTAATTGATGAGATACTTTACCGTAGCCTTGCAAAAAAACTCTACAAATCCAGGGAGAAACCCGGCTTAAATACCAGGA
>JBAXNZ010000061.1:0-5387 GCA_037133515.1 bacterium | reverse complement strand
CGGAGCAGGACACTCTTAATGTCAAGGTCGTAGGTTCGACTCCTACATGGCCCACTTTTTAAAAGGTATTCTATTTTTTTATAGGGAGTACCGATGGCTAGCAACAAGAAAATACTGGTCGTAGATGATGAGCCGGATATACTTCAAGTGGTGGTCAAGCGCTTGATCTCATCCGGCTTTGAAATTATTACTGCCTCTGACGGCCAGGAGGCCCTTGATAAAGCAAGGAAGGAAGTTCCTGATTTGATTGTCCTGGATCTGATGCTTCCTAAGATAGACGGCTATAAGGTCTGCGGCCTGCTCAAAAGGGATTCCAGGTACGCTAATATCCCGGTCATCCTTTTTACCGCTCGGGCGCAGGAGGATGATATGAATATGGGTAAGGATGCAGGCGCTGACGCCTATATTACCAAGCCTTTTGAGCCGCAAGTATTGTTAGATAAAATCAAAGAGCTTCTAAGGGAGTAGCGGAGGGGTAATGTTAGAAAAAGATAAAGTGCTAGATCTGTTATTAGGGCAGGGCTTGCTCATGCAGGAGCAGATTGATAAAGCCAGGGAAGAAACCAAGCGCACGGGCTTAAGCCTAGAGAAGGCATTAGAGAAGCTGGGGTTTATTACCCAGGAGGATATTCTTAATGCCCGTGCCCAGGCATTAGGCGTGCCCTATATAGATTTGAATAATTATATCGTGGATACGGAGATTCTAAAGCTTATTCCAGAAGAAGTGGCCAGGAAATATAAAGTAGTCCCTCTTTTTAAGATCGGCTCTAGCCTTAACGTAGCCATGTCTAATCCAGAGGATATCGTGGCCTTGGATGAACTGCGCCGGAGGAGCAAAATAGATTCCATAGACGGGATGCTTGCTTCGGAAGATGGTATCCGTAAGGTTTTAGATTCTTGTTACGGCTTAGGGGATTCGGTTGAGGATATAGTAAAGTCTATTGCGCACAGTAAGCTAAAAGGCAAACAGGAGTGGTTCCTGGCAGAGAGCGCTGAAGAGCCTCCGATTATACGGCTCATAAACATTATCTTTATGCAGGCAGTTAAGGATAGGGCTTCGGATATACATGTTGAGCCGGAAGAGGATACGGTAAGGATACGCTACAGGGTGGATGGCATAATGCAGGAGGTAAATGTTTTGCCTAAAGAGCTGCAGGGGCCGGTTATCTCCCGTATCAAAATACTCTCTGATTTGGATATCTCCGAGAACAGGAAGCCGCAGGACGGCAGGATCCGCTTGAAACTTGAGCATAAGGATTTGGATGTCAGGGTCTCTACCTTTCCTACTGTATACGGGGAGAACGTGGTGATGAGGCTTTTGGATAAAACTTCGGTGCTTTTGGGAGTAAAGGATCTGCATCTTTCAGAAGAAAATCTTGACCTCTTCGGTAAACTGATCCATCGGCCGCACGGCATCGTCCTTGTAACCGGGCCCACGGGTAGCGGTAAAACCACCACGCTTTATGCTGCGTTGAGTAATATAAGTTCCAATGAGAAGAATATCATCACTATTGAAGATCCGGTTGAGTATAAGCTTACGCTGATCAGGCAGACGCAGGTTAATCCTAAGGCGGATATTACTTTTGCGAATGGCTTACGTTCGATCCTGCGGCAGGATCCGGATGTGATTATGGTAGGTGAAATCCGCGATAAGGAGACCTCTGAGGTGGCTATCCAGGCAGCGCTTACCGGCCACCTTGTTTTCTCGACGCTGCATACCAATGACGCGCCTTCTGCATTAACCAGGCTTCTAGATATGGGGGTTGAGCCGTTTTTGATCTCCAGTTCAGTTATCGGGATACTCGCCCAACGCCTGGTAAGGACGATATGCGCTAAATGTAAGGAGAAATACGCTGCCCCAGACACTCTTTTTAAAGAGCTAGGTATTGAGGCAAAGGCAGAGTTCTATCACGGCAAAGGATGCAACGAATGCCACAATACCGGATTTATGGGAAGGGTGGGCATATTTGAACTTTTGGTAATGAATGAAGAGATACGCCGTATGGTCAATGAAAAAAAGTCAGCGGATCAGATAAGGAAAGCCGCTATAGCTTCAGGCATGAAGACGCTCTTAGATGACGGCATAGATAAGGCAAAGAGGGGATTGACTACTTTGGATGAAGTCTTACGGGTAACAGTCGCAGAAGGATAACGCAATGCAGGTTTATGAGTATAAAGCCAGGGATAAGTTCGCCAAGCCCGTTACCGGGCTGATGAGCGCAGAGGAAGAGTCTGTGGTTGCCGTTAAATTGCAGGCAATGGGTTATACGCCTGTATCTATAAAACAGGCGCAGTTATCCTCTGGGGGCAGCGGCATTTTAGATAGATTCAGGCGCTCCAGCGCCTCTGATGTGAACATGTTTACCAATCAACTGGCTGCTCTCCAAGGCGCAGGTGTCCCCGTGCTTACGGGCCTGCGTACGCTTGCCACAGAAGTTTCAAGCAAGAACCTGCGGGATACCATAGCGCAGGTGGCTAGGGATATCGAAGCAGGCTCAACCTTATCTTCTGCCCTGGCGAAATATCCGTATATTTTTAACTCAATGTATGTAGCGGCAATAAAGACTGCCGAGGCATCCGGTACCCTAAACGATGCCTTAAAGCGCCTTGCGGCTTTAGGAGAGTATGATGAGAAGATCCGCCTGCGCATTAAAACCGCTACCCGCTATCCTGTATTTGTGGTTATAGCTATAATCATAGGATTTTTCGTCTTGACCGCGTTGGTGGTGCCGCGCTTCGCAAAGATTTACAGCCAGTTTACCACTGCCTTGCCTTTGCCGACGCAGATTCTCTTGGGGATCCACTATGCTATCACGCACTATTGGTGGCTTATTGTTATCTTTACTATTCTTTCTTCCTTTGGCTTTGTTAGATTCATTAATACCAAAAAAGGCAGGCAGTTATGGGATGCCTTCAAACTTAAAACCCCTATCTTTGGCCCGTTGTTACTAAAATTAGCCATGGCCAGGTTTGCGCGTATCAGCGGAACGCTTCTTAAGACCGGGGTGAGCCTTTTTGAGGTCTTAGACCTCACAGCAGCAGGCGTAGGCAATGTAGTCATTGCTAAAACAATAGTAGATATAAAAAAAGGCGTAAGCGAAGGCAGGGGATTCTCAGAGCCAATGAAGGCTAGCGGAGTTTTTCCCTCTATCGTAGTGCAGATGGTTTATATCGGAGAGCAGTCCGGGAGGCTCGATGATCTGCTGCTCCATGTAGCTGATTATTACGATTCTCAGGTGTATTATACCGTGGATAATCTTACCTCTTTGATTGAGCCTTTGTTGATCTTTGTTTTAGGGTGCGCGGTCTTGTTCATGGCTTTAGGGATATTCCTGCCGATGTGGAGCCTGATGAATTTATTTAAGGCTTAAGTTTCTACTGCTTAATATTGAGCGAAAGAAGAAGGGGCTTTAGTTTATTAGAGCTAATCATTGCGTTGGTGATCATCGGGATATTGGTTGCCTCGTTTTTGGGGTTTATTTACAGGGCATCCGTCATTGCGCGCCAGGAAGTCTTACAGGTAGAATTGAAGAGTTTACGCACAGCCCTTCTTCTATACAAGACGATAGAGGGACGTTATCCGGATAATCTGGCAGTGTTTATAAAAGCAAGGTATAAAATCTATGATAGGGAGGGTATTTTCGGAAAAGAGTTCCTGGGTAGCCTTGCTGTTGACGGGAGAGGTTATCCTGCAGATGCCTTTGGCAGCAGGTTTAACTATAGCCAGCAGACAGGTGAAGTCTATTCATCAACTCCGGGCTATGAAAGGTGGTGATAGCGAATAGAGTTTGTTTTTCTTTAGTTTATTAACAGAAAAAAGGAGGAGGTAAGGATGTCAAGAGCAAGGGGTTTCACATTAATTGAATTGGTTATGATCAACGTTATTTTAGGTATTCTGTCGGCAGTAGCAATACCTAAGTTTTTTGACCTGCAGACCAGCGCCAAAATAGCAGCGGAAAAAGGTATTGTCGGAGGGGTGAGGGCCGGTATCAGTACCTACTATGCTAATCAGTGTATCAATGCCACCTGCGCCTACCCTGTCAGTTTGGATTCAGCAGCTGTGGGGGCATGTAATACAACCAACGCCTGTTTCTCTACCGTTCTTTCCCAGGGCGGAGTTACCGATGATTGGACAAAGGCAACCGGTACTACGTATACGGGTCCGGCAAATACTACATTCACCTATACTTCAGGAACTGGGATCTTCCAATAGGGCATTTTAAGTAATGACGGTTAGCATAGGCTAGTCGTCTTGCGGATTGCTTGGGCCTTTATGAAGAGATTGAATAAGAGCGGCATTACGCTGCTAAGCGCTGTATTGTTAATCATCGTTGCTTCTGTTGTGGTCTTAAGCACCACTGTATTTATTGTCGAGCGCCTAAGTCAGGAAAAGACTTATCAATTGAGGACACAGTGTGTTTATCTTGCCCAGGCAGGGATACATAATGCCGTATACAACTATCGTTTTAATGATTTAGCGGCGAATGGATATTTTACCAAGGGGCAGACGAATATTGACGCCAATAATTTCTTTGTCTTAGGGGCTAATGCGGCGGATGCCTTAATGGTCAATACTGTCGGTGCTGCTATAGGCCCGCCGAATAGCGATCTTACGGGGCTTAGGATACAGAATGCCACCAATTCTAATACCATTACCATTGACCGGATGGTAGTGACCTGGAATAATCCCTTGAGGACTCTTCAGCAGATCAGAATCAACGGTTCAAATGTCTTTAACGGTAACCTGGCTTCTCCGGCAAACGCCAATATTACTAACTTCACTCTGAATACTACCCCTACGATTTACAATATTAACCGTATCCGCTTTAGCGGGAATATAAATGTGGCAGGGTTAACGATTAGCATACAATTTGTGATGACTGATGGCTCAAGCAAAACCTTAACCGTATATCCGGACTCTTCCAACAACTCTTTTATTGTCAAGGCGACCGGTAAAAAAACCGGCTCGAGCATCTACCGGACGATCCAGGCAACCTATAATGCGGTTACGGGAAGGATAACCAGTTACAATGAGATCCCGGCCCAGATTACTCCATAAACAGATGAGAGGTTTTACTCTTATAGAGCTGATAATGACCATAGTGCTGGTTGGCATTGTCTCTATCCCATTGTCTTTACTGATAGCCCAACATGTTACAAGCACTGCCTACTCCAAGGATACTACCTCGGCATTCAATTTGGCGCGTTGGGATATGGAGCAGGTCAATAATACAGCCTATACCAGTATAGTCAGTGCCAGCTTTTCCGGTTATCAGGGGTATAGTTATGACCTTACCAGGACGGTTGCCTTTGTCGCAGGTAGCGGCGTAAGCGCAGAGAGTTTAAAACGGATAACCGTTACTGTGACCCGCTCAGGCGGGGGGAGC
>JBAXNZ010000060.1:0-5418 GCA_037133515.1 bacterium | reverse complement strand
ACAGGCGCAATCTTATTATAAGATCTGGCACTTATCGCCTAAAATCTTTTTTATCTTCTTAAGTTTATTCTTATCTACGGTGAGTATATTCGCCTGCGCCGTTATACGCACAGGAGAATTCAGCTGGATCAGGTCAGGATTAATACGCTCTATGGCCTCTTTTAATTTTTTGATATAACGCAGGTCGTCGTTTATGCCCCTGACCAACATTACTTCAAGCCAAATCTTTCCGCTAAACTCTCTCCTTAAATCAACCAGCCCCTGGATTAGTTCCTCTATATTAATCCCTACCACCGGCCTGTCTATCTCTTGAAATACCTTGGGGACCACCGCATCAAGAGAAGGTACGATTAAATCCGCATCCTTTATCCCCTGGCGCACCGCAGGGTCATTTAATAAAGAAGAGTTAGTAATGACCGCTACCGGAGTTACGGTAATCTTCTTTATCTGCGCAATTAATTCACTTATCCTGTTATTTAAGGTGGGTTCCCCGAAACCGGAGATAGTAATATAATCAAGTTGTAATTTATTATTAGCAAACCAGGATTTTAGTTCATCTGTTACCTCATCCAAGGTAACATATTCTTTTCTTGCGCTGACAAGCTGGGTGGTGCTGCCCGCCTGGCAGTAAACACAGTCAAAACTACATATTTTATAAGGAGTTAAACTAATACCCAGAGAGAGGCCTAATCTGCGCGATTGAACCGGACCGTAGATATATTTCATTAAATGATCCCGCCGCATTCTTGCATTCTGCAAGAATGCAAGAGGCGGGAGAATTAATCCCGCAGCTACGAGAAAATTTGTTCCAAATTTTAGAAGTGCTTAGCTGTCGGGAAAGTTCGGCCATACGATACTTTGCCAAGCTTGGTAAAGTATCGTATGGCCTTAAATAAAACCCCCACCTTCTTTAAATTTCACCTAGATCTCCAAAGGAAAGGTGGGGGTATTTTTAGTTTTACTTTACTTCTAGAACACAGTTCTGGGTGCCAAAACTATTGGTCACACAGCTGTTGCAACGGGGATCATTAGCCCAGGACCCATCAACAAAAAACTTATATTCGTATTTTCCAGGCTTTAGATTTGCCTTCACTGTCCAGTTGCCCTTAGAATCTTTCTTGCCAGCGAGGGCCTTGGTATCCCACTTATTAAAACTTCCGGCTAAGCTCACCTTCTTTGCGCCGGGGGCATAAAGCTTTAACTCTGTTGGTATTGCTCCCGCAATCCTTGCCATTCTAACCTCCTTTTGCTATTAACTTATTTATACACAATAAGGCTAATCCTGTCAAGTGAAAAATGTCTCACCACCTATACCGCAACTACCGATATCCCTTTTTTATTGGCTAAAGCCAGGCTCTTTTCCCTATCTATAAAAATGGTCTTCTCTGCCTCAATAGCCAGACACCTAACCCCACAGCTGACCATGTTCTTCATTGTGTTGAAGCCAACTACCGGGATATCGAACCGCAAGTCCTGCTTTGGTTTGCTTACTTTAACCACGGTAATCCCTCTTCTTGCAAGCCTGCCTGCGCGCCTGATCAGATTATCCGTACCCTCCAGGGCTTCTACCGCCACTATGGCCTTGTTTTTTACGGCTACTGTCTGGCCGATATCCAAATAGGCGATTGCCTTAGCCAGCTCCAAGCCAAAGTATATATCCTCCCATTCCGGGAAACTGGGCCTTTTTAGGCTGAGCGCACCCTTTTTAACCAAGAGTTCTTCGATAAAGGTAGTTGAGCTGAGCAGTTCCAGGCCAAATTTCTCTAACCTCTCAGCGATTGCGCCGAATATGGTATCCGCCTTCTTGTTCTTTATGCCCTCTAACAGATTTTTTAACTCTTCATCCCTCTGAACCTCCTTGCTAAAAAGCCTCTGCGGGCTGATCTGTCCTGCCATCACTACCTTGGTTATCCCTTCAGACTTAAATATATCAAACATAGAGCTGAACTCATCCAGGCCTAGCCAGTAAACCTTATCTGCGTATTTTCTTAAACTGGGGGAGGTATCGCCTTTTATAGCTATTGCCACCAGGGAATAACCCTTACGCCTTGCAGCTAGAGAGAACAAAAGAGGAAGTTTCCTGTTTCCTGCGATTAAACCTATTTTTTCCATGGGATCTATTTTATGACTCTGACCTACAGGAACGCGATAGGCCACGTTCAGAGTTTTTTATAAAATTAACCAGGTAGGAAACTTCTCCGGAAGATTTAGTTTCTTTTTCTAACTTTTGAAGGGCATGTTTTATTAAAAGCCCGCTATTAAATAATATCTCGAAGGCATGTTTAAGAATATGCATAGCGTCTTTAGAGATATTGCTGCGCTTAAGGCCGATGAGATTAAGGCCGTAAACCCTTGCAGGATGCCCGTCGCAGGTAGAGTATGGCGGTATATCCTGTACTACCTTAGAACAGCCACCGATTATGGAAAGCTTGCCTACCTGCACAAATTGATGTATGGCAACCAAGCCCCCTACTACTGCCTTATCTTCTATAGTCACATGTCCGGCAAGAGTGCCGCAGTTAGCTATAATGCATTCATCGCCTACCTTACAGTCATGCGCAATATGCGAATAGGCCATAATCAGGTTGCTGTTCCCGACTATCGTCCTGCCGCCCTCGCCCGTACCCAAATTTAAGGTACAATATTCCCTGATTATGTTATCGTTTCCTATTTCAAGGAAGCTTTTTTCTCCCTTATATTTTAAGTCCTGCGGCTGGCTGCCTATAACCGCGCCGCTAAAAATCTGACACCTCTCCCCGACCGTAGTATTTCCTTCAATAACACAGTGGGAGCCTATCTTAGTGCCAGATGAGACCTGGACATCATCGCCGATAATAGTATAAGGGCCGACTTCTATATCGTCGGCCAACCTTGCTTTCTTAGAGACTATCGCCGTAGGGTGCGCCTGCATCTTTTAGCCTTCAACTAAGGCAAACACGAGGTCTGCCTCTGCTACTATCTTACCGTTCACCAGGGCCTTGCCGTGAACCTGTCCGGTCTTACTCTTAATCCTGCCTGCTTCTACATCCAAAACCAGCTGGTCTCCGGGCACAACCGTCTTTCTGAACTTCAGGTTATCCGCAGCCAGGAAGTAAGCCAGCTTTCCGCGGTTCTCTTCAGGGGCAAGCATCATCACGCCCCCGACCTGCGCCATGGCCTCGACGATCAAAACCCCGGGCATCACCGGCTTACCGGGGAAGTGCCCTTTAAAGAAATAGTCGTTAATGGTAACGTTCTTGATCCCAACGGCGCGTTTTCCTTTTTCTAAAGAAATGATCCTATCTACAAACAAGAAGGGTTCGCGGTGCGGCAGTATCTTCATAATCGCCTCTACATCCAGTTCCTCTCCATCATGCGGATGATAATCTATGCCTATGGCAGCGGAAGAGGATCTCTGTTTCTGTTGAGCAATCCTGCGCAACAGCTTAATGTTAAGCGCGTGTCCGCTCTTTAAGGCAATGATGTGGCCCTTAATCGGCTGGCCCATAAGATACATATCCCCTATCAAATCTAATATCTTATGCCGGATGAATTCATCTTCGTAACGCAGCTTATTTTTTATCACGCCGTTTTTGCCCACCACCAGCGTATTCTCATAATTAGCGCCCTGGCCTAGGCCCTGCTTCCGTAAATCATCCGCCTCCTGCTCCAGGCAAAAGGTGCGCGCACCGGCAAGCTCTTTTTTAAAATCAGCTGTATCCAGGTTTATCTCCAAGAACTGTGCCTTAAGCAATGGATGGGCATAACTAAGGGTATAAGATATCTTGAACTCACTAGAAGGAAGCGCCACGATAGAGGCGCCGTCATCTTCCACGAATATAGTGTCTCTTATATTATAATATTGCCTGGGCTTATCCTGCTCGGCAATTCCCGCCTGCTCCAGGGACTGCACAAAATTTAAACTGCTACCGTCAAGTCCGGGGACCTCCTTGTTGTCTATTTCAATATAGAGGTTGTCTATCCTAAGGCCGTATAATGTTGCCATAAGATGCTCAACGGTAGTAATGGAGATATCGTCTTTTCCTATCGAGGTGCGGCGGCCCTGCCCTTGAGAAAAAAGGGAATCTATCGAGGCCTTAATAATGGGCCTGTTGGCTATGTCGGTGCGGATAAAATTAATCCCCGTATCGACCTCGGCCGGCTTGAACTTTAAGTTTACTTTACCTGCCGTATGCAGCCCTACTCCGCTTAAACTTACCTCTTCTGCAATCGTCCTCTGGTTTGCCATATTTGTTATTCTTATCTTTGGCTAAGGCGCCGCTCCAACTCCTCTATTTTCTTCTTAAGCCCTGCGACCGTATTATATAATCTCGGCAGGCTCTGAACGCAGGCATTCACTTGCTTAGCTACATCATGTGGCTTTGCCGGATAGCCGGAGACAATGGTATTGGGTGGCACAGATTTGGTCACCCCGGCCTGCGCTGCCAATACTGCACCGTCTCCTATATTAATATGTCCGACCAGGCCTGCCTGGCCGGCTATGGTAACGCCTTTGCCGATGGTCGTACTTCCTGAAATCCCCGCCTGAGCGATAATGAGGGAGTTTGCTCCTACCACCACATTATGCGCGATCTGAACCAGGTTATCTATCTTAGTGCCGCTTCCTATTATTGTTTTATCAAAACGCGCCCGGTCGATGGTAACATTAGAGCCTATCTCTACGTCATCTTCGATGACCACCGTGCCTATCTGAGGTATGCGCTGATTCAGGCCTTCTATATTAACAAAACCAAAACCATCGGAACCTATGACTGTGCCGCTGTGTATCACTACGCGGCTTCCGATAAGCAGGCGCTCGCGTATAGAGACATTGGGATAGATCAGGGTGTCGCTGCCTATCTTGGTATGGTGGCCGATATAGCAACCGCCGTAGATTATACTCTTATCCCCTATCGCGACGTTATCTTCTATAACCGTATAGGCCCCAACTGCCACATCCCTGCCCAAAGATACGTCCTTACCTAGTATAGCGCTGGGATGTATCCCTTTAGGATGTACTACCTCAAAGGCCATAGCCAAAGAGAGTATCTTGGCAAAGGCTATTGAGGGATTATCTGTGCGGATAATCGGACGGGAAGCATTTTTTAAATCCCTGGGGGCGATGATGGCCGTGGCGCGCGTCTTTTCTATGAAGGGGAAATATTTTGGGTTGGCCACAAAGGTGATGTCGCCTGCCTCGGCCTCTTTAATGCCGCATACGCCGGTAATCACAATGCCCTCGTCGCCGACTACCTCGCCATTGACGAGCTTAGCTATTTCTTTTAACGTCTTTTGCACTTACGGTTATACTCCTCTCCCGCCTCGTAAAATGCATCAAAATTCTCTACGATAATTTTGATGCACTCGGCGGGATAAGTTCGGCCATACAATTTAGCTTCACTATCGTTCCCTAAAGTGTGGCCTCACTTATTGTTTGCC
>JBAXNZ010000059.1:0-5532 GCA_037133515.1 bacterium | reverse complement strand
TCTTTAGGTTGTGGCCGATAACTCCGCGGTTCTGCTGCCAACCCCAGCTCTTATCATGGCTCCAGTCTTCATGGAACTTCTCCTGCACAAAAGCGCTATGCTCGTAATCCGGGAAGTGGTTGGTAATGCAGTCTGCGGTATATTTCAGGAAATCTTTGTATTTGGGATCTCCTGTAGCCAGCCACAGATTAATCAGGTAGGCCGGCGCATGGTCACCTACAGAGTTCCAGTTTTTGCGGCCGCGGTTATGCCCCAAGCTCTCTGCTTTGGGGTTAAGGTGTATGGGGTCAAGATGAGAGAAATAGCCTTCCTTCTCCTTATCCAGATAGAAACGGTCAAAGAGCTCAATAGTCCTCTTGATATCCTTCATGATCGCCGGGTCTCCGTTGATACGATAAGTCTGGGTGGGGCAGGCAAGGGCATAGATCTGCTCATACATGGGTAATGCATCATAGTCGTCTCCAAACTCAGAGGCAAAGACTTTATGCTCCTGGCCGTGCTTGACGTCAATACCGTGATACCAGTAAATGATATTCTCGTCCACGTCATAAAAGCGCATATGTTCCCTTAAATACTCAGTGCCTTTTTCAGCCGCCTCCAGGAAACGGTCCTCTCCGGTGAGAAGAAATGCCGAGGCCTCTCCGTAGACCATGCGCGAAATAGTATCGGTCTCCTGGCGATGATCGGGCTTTCTCTGGCCGGTAAGGCTTATCATGGTACGATAGTTACGGTAATCAATCTTATCCGGGCCGCCGAACTCGGCATTAATGTAGAAATCAGCGATGCTTCTGGCCTGCTTAACCCACCAATCAGGCTCTTCAAATCTATAAACTCCCAAAGAAGCCTCAGGAAAAACAATTGCCTTTACCTCAAAGGTATAAGCGCCTTTTTCAGGATAGAAGATTCCGATCGCCTGCACATACTGATCCTTGACCAGCATCTCATCGATCTTTCCGGTCATATCGCAGTACGGTTCCTCTAAGTTACGCGGGCCGCGCGCCCAGGTGTTACTAGAGATCTTGACATCGAATTCACGCCCATCGAAGGTCTTAAGGCCGAATATCCTCTTTTTGGGGTCAAACTTAGTTACATAACCTGCAATCGTATCCGAGAATTCAAAACGCATATTATCCATAACTGCTCCTTTCTAGAATAAGCATAGGATCCAAAAAGACAAAAACAACCATGCTTATAAAATAAAAATCCGGGATTTAAATATCCCGGCTTATAAATTCCTAGACCCTAAAGATTTATTTTTGGAACTAGTGGCTTGCCTAAGCTTAATCATACTCTATGAGGGCAATAAGGTTACATTTTTAAGATGTAAATAATTATAACATCTTTAAGTTAATAGGCAATATTTATTTTTATTATTTTATTATTAATATGTAGGAGGGCTACTCAATATCTGCTGGTAATCCGCTCGTTCTTGATTGCCGTACTCCTTGACCTTTAGACCCTTTTGCGCCCCACCTTCTAAGGAGCGTAGCCATTTCAGTATTACCATTACGCAAAGCAAGCGCCAGGGGCGTTGCGCCATTATCCATACGGGCATTAACGTCTGCCTTATGCTCAAGGAGGATACGCGCTGCCTCCAGGTGGCCGGCCTTGCGTTTAAAGGCGGCAAAATGCAGGGGCGTTGCCCCATCCTTAGCCCTGGCATCGACTATTGCATTATGCCGAAGTAAAATCTCCAAAGCCTGCGGCTGGGCTTGCGAGGCTGCCACGTACACAGGCGTGCCGTTATTTTTGTTCCTTACGTTTACGTCAACGTGATAGGTATCCAGCAATAAGCGCATTGCCTCAAGCTGACCCCTGCCTGTTGCCCAATGCAGGGGGGTTTTGCCCTGCTCATCCTGCACATATAAAAGAGACGGATCTTTATCAAGAAGGCTCCTTAGCTTCTCTAAATCTCCTGTTTTGGCAGCCTCATGGACTTCTGAGGCGCTTAATACCGCCGGGAGGAATAATAATACCAAAAGAAAAGCTAAACTTTTAGATCTCATCATATATCCTCTCTTTTAGAAACAAAGGCCCCGCGCCTTAAAGCGCGGGGCCTATTTGATTCTAGATGCAACGCATTACTTGTTTATTTCTTAAGCTTCTCCACGAAATCCGAAAGGAATCTTCCGGCCATATCCTTGCAGCCTAAACCAAAAGCCAGAGCTAGGCCTAATCCTAACGAACCAAATACTATGGTTATAACCTGCTCGATTATCTTGGCACCGCCAATGTTGAGCTGCTCCATAGCCATGGTTATCGCAAAAACAATCGCGGCAATCTCAACTACTTTACCCAGGACTTTTACCTGCGCAAGTCCGGCATTGTTAGCCGCGGTTTGCACTATATTTCTTAAAACCGTAGCTACAAACATACCCAATATCAAGATGAATATCGCGGCAATAATATTAGGTATATAGAGGATTATCTTATTCAATAGGTCAGCAGCAATGGTTAACCCCACCGCATTAATAGCAACTACGAAGGTAACCAAAAGCGCCAGCCAATAGCAAATCACACCGATTAGCTCGGAAAGGTCATACTTAACGCCGCCTTTCTCTAATAGGTTAGTCAATTCAATGCGTTCGGATATCGCATCAAGCTTAATCGTCTTTAGCACCCTCACGACCAGTGCCTTTATGGCCTTTGATATAATCCACCCGATAATGAGGATTACGATAACCAGAAGCACGCTAACTATGAACTGGCCTACCTGCGCAAGAACTGCCTTGGCTGGTTCCAGCAATACTGCCTGCCAATTGCCCATGCCTGCACCTCCTTTGGTTTGGTTACTATTTTTATAAGATTATCATAATAATCGGGTTATGTCAAGAGAAACTTGCATTAATGCAAGTTTCTCTTGATCCTGTGGCAATGTGCCGCAGGATCTTAAGAAAACTCAATTCTCATCCCATCTCTAGCAGCTATAACCTCTATCCCCAGTTTTTGAGATAACACCTCGGCCTGTATATGCGGCCTGGCTTTAAGCATATTCATGCCGAAATGAGTAAGTACTGCCTTTTTGGGCTTTATCTCTTTAATCAACTCCTGGGCTTCTGCCAAAGACAAGTGGTCTATGCCGGCGCGGGGCGCAAGGAATACGACAGAAATAATTAAAAGCTCTGTTTTATAGAAATCTGCCAGCCCTTTAAAGTATCTCGTATCAGTAAGAAGCCCTACCGTAGTATTCTTTATTTTAAATCTTATGCCGTAAGTCTCGACTGGATGCAAGTGCCGCATAGAAGTCTGAAAACTAAAATCTCCAACGCTGTAGTACTCTAAGGGCCCAAGCCTCTCTATCTTTTGCGCGAATGCCCGCAGATATTTTAATATTACTGCATCCTCGCCTAAAGCATCCTGGGGACAAAAGACCACGCCCCTCTTCTTAAAACCACCCTCAGTCATCGCCTCGATCATTACATTGATATCTGCCGAGTGATCTAGGTGCCTATGCGTAAGTATAACAGCGTCTAGTTTTCCGGGGTCAAGCTTAGGCCTACTCGCTGCGCAGCGCACGATGCTCCCCGGGCCGGGATCTATCAGTATATTGGCGCCAGCGGCAGATATCCAAAGCCCGCCTGAGGCGCGCAGTTGTTTTATCATTACAAAACGCGCTCCGGCAGTCCCTAAAAATTTT
The DNA here is from genome assembly GCA_037133515.1 of bacterium. GTDB lineage: Bacteria > Omnitrophota > Gorgyraeia > Gygaellales > Profunditerraquicolaceae > VGKF01. Next base: position 1,895 of record JBAXNZ010000059.1, on the reverse strand, counting down.
ATAAAATCTCCTTCTTTAGCCTTTTTTTCTATTTCAGCCACTTTCTTTCTAGTTCCTGGTTTATCTTTAAAATCTCAATCCGGTTGAGTTCCGGCTTTATTTCTACCGGAGATAGGTATGTCTTTTTCTTGTCAATAGCTTTTTGTTTACGGGTAATAAACTCTTCCACCCCTAAAATACACCCACCTGAGAGCCGCACAGATAAACATAATTCTTTATCATCTGAAACCACCTGAATATTCTTAGGTTGGCGGGAATCCTCTACCAGCCTTTTGATTACGTCATCCGCAGTATCCTGCTCGGAGAATATAAGGCTGGCCTCTATAACTTTTAGGCTGGAGTGAGAAACTATTGGAAAGCCGTCAAAGACTATCGTAATCCTATTTCTTGGGCTGCCGCAGAGTTTATTTACCCTGATAAATTCTAAAAGTGTCTTTTGACAGTCTTTTGACGATTTAGTAATGCGGTTATATGAGGGATGGTTTATGACGTTGTAGCCGTCTATAACGTAGTGTAAGGACATAGGTCAGTCCTCCGATAAGGCCGTATATCAGAATAAAGAAAGAGTTAAGAAGGGACATGGCCAGGGCAAGGTCATGGCTCATACCTACGCTGGCAAAAAAGAGCACGGTAATATTCTCTCTTACCCCCAGGCCGCCGATAGAAATAGGTAGAAGCGTAATAGCGCTTACTACGGGTATAAAAATAAAAAAATAAACCGGGTTTATATTCACCCCCAAAGATAAGGCAGTAATATATGAGGCTACGGGGAGCAAGGCCTGTATGGCAAGCGAAAAGAGAAGATTGCCAAATAATACCATTTTTTTATCTCTGAAATAATGTATCTCTCTATGTAGCCCTTGGATTAATTCCCTGATCCTTCCGGCATTTGGTGAATGTAAAAGCAGGCTGATTTTAGAATATATGAACCTATTGAATAACACCAAGAGTATCGCAATTAAAATAAGGGTTATTACAGCGACCGCAATCAAGACGCTTTTATCTTCTATAAATCTTCGGCCAAAGATTACGGAGAACAGCGATATCAAAACCAATCCCACATAGCCGCTTAGCCTATCCAGGAAAACAGTAGCCATAACCTCTTTTGGTTTCTGGGTATGGGATGCTAAGTCAATACTGCGTACGACATCTCCTCCTATAGTGGAAGGCAGAAAAAGATTGAAGAATATCCCTCCGGAAAAAGAAGCGATTACTCTTCTAAGTGAAAGATTTATCTTTGTTGCTTTAAGCAGCATCTCCCAGCGAAAGAGAGCGATGATGCCGCTTAAAAAAAGCACAAAGAATGCAAAGGATAATAGATAGATATTGGAATGCTTAACTATCTCCAGCGTACTCTTCTTGTCCACTTCCCTGAACAAAAAAAACAAAAGAGCCACGCTGATACTAATCCTTGCTAAGATTGAGAGCGCTTTTTTAAAGATTTTCATCTATATCCTGCAGAGTTTTTCCGGTAATGCGTTGATAAGCCTCGAGATATTTAAGACTGGTCTTCTCTATAATCTCCGCGGGGATCTCGGGGGCGGGCGGGTTATCCCAATCAATACCCTCTAAATAATCCCTGGCAAACTGCTTATCAAAACTTACAACAGAAGCGCCGCAGGCATAATCTGCCAAAGGCCAGAAACGCGATGAATCTGGGGTAAGCACCTCATCAATAATTATAATTCGATTATTATGAACTCCAAATTCAAATTTAGTATCCGCGATAATAATACCTTTCTCTAATGCGTGAAGGCTTGCGCGTTTATAGACTTCTATGCTTATCTTTTTTAACTGTTCTGCAATATTGCGTCCCACCAAATCCACAACATATTTTTGATTTACATTTTGATCATGGCCGACATCTGCTTTAGTTGATGGTGTAAATATAGGCT
>JBAXNZ010000058.1:0-5784 GCA_037133515.1 bacterium | reverse complement strand
CTTAAGCATGATATCTGCCAGCTCTTCATCCCCGACCTCCCTGCCTCCTCCCTCTTGGCTGAATTCATAATTCTGGCAATAACAGCAGCGCATATTGCAGCCGGAAAAAAAGATTGCCCCTGAGCCTAAAACCCCGGATATGGGAGGCTCTTCTCCTTGATGAGGCATAAAACTATAGACTCTGGGCTTAAGCCCGGTTTTACAAAAACCAAGTTCTCCCTTAATCCGGTTTATTCCGCACCTGCGCGGGCAGATAGAACAAGACTCAAGGAGAGTGAATGCCTCTTCTATAACTCGAGCGAACTTGCCGCTATGATAAGATTCTAAATATGCAGGGCACATGTTTTATAGTATAGGAAAGTGTTTGCACTTTCCTATACTACTGCGAAAATTGCATTAAGTTATTGCCGAAGTCAATTTTCTTGATCTGTCCGGCATAAATTTCCCGTATGCGGTTAAATATATCGATGTATTCAACGCTTCTGTAATCGGGGTAGGTCCAGCTTAGCGGCTTAAATGCTTTACCCTGGTAGGATAGGGTTATTTCTGCATAAATGCCGCAGTCTAAATAGATGCGGTGGCAGAAATCCTTAGTCGAGGCTAATACGAGTTTTGCCAGGTCCAGATACCCGGGGTCAATATTAACCAGGCGCAAACCTTGAGAGGAAATCCTGTTTTCAATCTTATTGGTAATTATTTTTATTTTGGACAGCTCTGAAGGAAGGATTAATCTTTCGAAACTCACGAAGCTGCGCTTAAGGCCCCGGCCAAACTCTTTTGCGTAGTAATCAGTATAGTCGAAATCAAGTATTCGGCCTTCATAATCTAAGGCCCCGAATCTTTTAAATAAAAATGCCTTGGCCTTTTTTAAATAAGCCTCTTCCTTAAATATAAATCCCGAAATCAGTTTTACGGGTTGGGTTTTTTGTATCTTACCCATAAGGTATAGGGTTCAGGAAGGTTTTGGCCTAGAGGGTTTTAGACAAGAATTGTGCTATGTAATGGGATATCTTATGGCGTTGGCTATCTTTTATTTCATTGAAGAAGATAGCGATATTAAACCCGCCGCTCTTTTCATCCTCGGTCCTTACGATTACGCCTTTACACTCAACGTTGCATTCCTTAGGTTTGCTATCTTTAGTTTTGGGAAGCCTTATTTTAACAGCTATCTTGGTAAACGGCGGTATGTATTTATTCACGCGGCAGTAAACCCCCACGCAGCTTATGTTCTGTGTACTGGTAGTAAAGTCATAACCGTCAGCCGCCACATTAAGAGGAAGTTTCTTTTCTAACCTGGGATATAGCCTTCTTTCCGCCTTAGAATGCTTTATCATTGTTTAACGCCTTCTTTGGGCGCGGTGGCTTTACGCCAGCACCTCTTAGTGCAATAATGCTTTCCGTTACGATAGTAAATTCGTACTTTCTTAAGAGGTTTATTGCAGGCCGGACAGTTAGTCTGTTTCTCCTCTTGGGGTTTTGCCTGCTGTGTTGGGGTGGCTACGCTAGCTGTCTTTGCCTCTTCTGCTGCCATTACATGTTCCTTTCTCTAGAATCTCTTTAGATGGGTGTCTATAAAATCTCCTATGTACTCTCTATCCTTGGGGTTAAATTCAACGAATTCTAAACCCAGCCTATATCTGTCGGAATGCGCTATCGGGGTAGCCCAAGCTACCCGCGCTACAGGATTCAGGGCCCTCTTGAGCAGATTGATCTCTAACATCAAGTTTGTAGAAGGCGGTATATAGTTTGAGGCAGTAAAACTTATTCCGCCGATACTTAAATTATCGCTTAAAGCGTTTCTGAACTCCTGGGTTCCCCTGGCCTGATAGCGAAACGGCACGCCTAACTTCAAGCGGGGGCAGACTCTTTTTTCCTGATGGCTCGACAACATGTCTTTATCTCCTATGTTGCGGGAGCCGTGGCATACTCCTTATTTACAAAAACTATACCATATAAATAAACCCCTGTCAATAGTTTCTCCCGAGGGATATATTTGCATTCTGGCGTAGTTTTTGGTATACTATGTGAAAACATAGCGTTATTAGTCAATGTCCCCGCAGCTAAGCACTTCGTAAATTCTTTCGGAATTTACTCGTAGCAGCTGGGATTTCGCCGAATAAAAGCATTAGGTGCTCAATGTACTGTAAATACTACAACCTCAAAGAAAGGCCTTTTAACGTAACCTCTGACCCGGCATTCTTTTTTTTAAGCCAGAAGCATAAAGAGGCCCTATCCCATCTGCTTTATGGCTCTGCCCAGCGAAAAGGCATCATCGTTATAACCGGAGAGATAGGCACCGGAAAGACTACTCTGTGCAGGTACTTCCTTAACCAGTTAGGCGAAAATGTTAAAACCGCATTTATCCTAAACCCATATTTTTCAGAGATCCAGCTGCTGGAGGCGATTGTTAAAGACTTCGGAATAACCATAAAAGATAAATCCAGGCTTTCTTTTATAGACCAGCTTAACAAGTTTTTACTGCGGGAGTCTGAGGCAGGCAATAACGTTATCCTAATAGTAGATGAGGCGCAAAACTTAAAACCGCAACAGCTGGAACAGGTACGCCTGCTTTCTAACCTGGAAACAGATAAAAACAAGCTATTGCAGATCGTGTTAGCAGGACAGCCAGAACTTAATCATAAGCTAAGCCTTCCGGGGCTGCGCCAACTGCAACAAAGGATCATGGTAAGGTATCATATTATGCCTCTGGATAAACCAGAAGTCAGGGAATATGTAAACTACCGCCTCAATATTGCCGGGGCCATGGATAAGATTAGATTTACCGAAGAGACAATCAGGGTAATCTTTGAATTCTCCGGGGGTACTCCGCGCCTGATCAATATGCTCTGCGACCGTGCGCTCCTGGCTGGTTTTGTTGCGGAGAGCTACCTGATAGATTTAAATATTATCAATAGATGCGTTGAAGAATTAAGCAGCTATTTCTGCGCGCAAAAAAAATGAGCATAATCCACGAGGCCCTGAAAAAAGTAGAGGCATCTACGGTTCAGGGAATAAAAGAAAGTCCTGCTAAGAAAATAAGGCCAGTTTTTAAGATTTATATTCTCTACTTGCTGGTGGTAACCCTGGGTTTTATATCGGCAAATGCAATTTTTTCATTCCTCACCGGACCTGGGCATAAAACTTATACCCCTGCGAATAAACCTGCTACGCAAAAAATCATGCCTCAGGCTACTGCCAAACCACAGGCCCCTCCTCCCAACCAAGTAGGCATATCTGCCCCCCAGGAAGAAAGCCACTCCGAGCTGACCCTAAACGGCATATTCTTTTCAGAACAGGTAGGATATGCCTTGATTAATAATCAGATTGTAAAAGAGGGGGATAAAATTTCCGGAGCTACTGTGGTACGGATTAGTTTAGAAGGGGTGGATTTAAAATACGAGAAATCTGCTATTAGTCTTTCCAGCCAAGGTAAATAAATATTAGGACCTGCCTTCGATCGCCTTTTTTATTAAAGCCAGCGGTATTTCTTCTACGATCCTTGCCTTACCGATAGCACTGATAAGCACAAGCCTGTTTTTACTGCCGCGAAACTTCTTATCATGATAATAAGCCTCGATTATGGACTTTAGGTTCACCCCTCTTATCCTTAGCGGCAGGCCTACTGCCTTAATAAGCCTCTCTATCCTTGCTAAGGTGGCATTATCAATAAGCCCTAGCCTCCTGCTGATATCTGCTGCCACCAGCATACCTAAGGCTATTGCCTCTCCATGATTATACGCATTATAACCAGAGGCTGCCTCAAGGGCATGGCCTATGGTATGGCCAAAATTCAGGGCTGTCCTGATACCCTTCTCCTCCCGCTCATCCCTGCTTACAAAATCAGCTTTTATGGAGCTACATCTTTTAACGATAAACTCTATCGCCGAGCTCTTTAAAAGAAGGGCATCCTTGTATCTTTTTTCAAGGTAATGAAAGAATCCGGCCTCTTTGATAATGCCGTATTTTATTGCCTCTGCCAGGCCACTCCTTAATTGTCTTAAGTTAAGCGTTTTAAGAAACTCTATCTCTGAACAAACGAGCCTGGGCTGATAAAATGCGCCTACCAGGTTCTTGGCCTCTTTAAGGTCAACAGCGGTCTTTCCTCCGATACTAGAATCAACCTGCGCCAACAAGGTAGTAGGAACTTGAATATAGGCTATCCCCCTTTTGTAAACTGAGGCCACAAATCCGGAAAGGTCACCAATTACTCCGCCGCCAAAGGCGACGATAAAGATTTTCTTATTTTTATCACACGCGGTTATTTCACTGATAATCGAAGATACGGTCTCCAGGGATTTGCTTTTTTCGCTATCAGCTATGAACTTAAATCTTCTTTCTATCCGGGCTTGTTTAAGAACCTTGTTGAGTTTTGCGCCGTGCCTTTTTTTTATGGAGCGATTGGTAATTATATACGCAAGGTCTCCTAGCCCTAAGGCCTTGATATGGCTAGTCAGGCGCCTTAATGCTCCCTGGCCAACGATGATATCATAAGAGCGGTTTTTAAGACCTACCTTTAAAGTATGCATAGTATTAAGCTCTAGACCCCCAATAGCCCTAAGGCAATCCTTACTAATGGTAAGATAGCCAGGTCAAATAACCCCAGGCCTATAAGCGCCACTATAATAAAGAACCCGTAAGGCTCAAGCATAGCATAGCGCGAGCTCATCTTTTGGGGCAATAATCCCATTAAGATACGCGAACCGTCAAGGGGCGGTATGGGTATCAGGTTGAATATCCCTAATACCACATTCACATATATCATACCCTGGCAAATAAAACTGATTATGGGTTCTTCAGGGGCTATTCTGTAGAGTAGGCCAAAGACTATGGCTAAGGCAAAGTTAGCGAAAGGCCCGCTTGCCCCGATCCAAACAATACCCTTCTTAGGGTTACGCAGGGCTAGGTAGTTTATAGGTATGGGCTTTGCTGCGCCAAAGACAAATTGTCCGCGGGTGGTGATAAAAAGCAAAAGAGGTATGATTACTGTACCTAAGGGGTCTATATGTGCCAGGGGGTTTAGCGTAAGCCTGCCCGAATACTTGGCAGTACTGTCCCCTAACCTATAAGCTACCCAACCGTGCGCAAACTCATGCACGGTCATGGCAATAATCAGAAAGCCGAACGATACCAAGAGCCCGGCTATGCTCAATCCAGCGCCTCCATTTTGGCTATTTCGATAAGGGGATATTCCCGATTCGGCAGGTGGACTAACTTTCCGGATACCCTTACCTTGCGGTCATTAAGGGCATCCATACTTTCTTTATTCCCTTTTAATAAAAAGATACTTCCGTCTTGGACTATGAGCTTATGCGTAGCTATTCTCCGGATAGCCTTAGCTTTAATTATTCCTTCTACGATAAACTCTTTTTGGGCCCCTGCTACATCCTTTTTTACCAAGACCACTTCTTTTTTATCCAAAGACTTGGCGAATCTGCTATGCATCCAGCCAAAACTATTGTTGACCGGCTCTATCTTATACCAGCCCTTTACTTCTTCTAAAACGTTGATTACCTCGTTTTCTCTTACCTTACCCAGTATGGAAGAAGAATCACTAGGACCCAGCCTCACATTGACATTATTACCAACTACTTTGGCTGCCTTATTATCAAGCATAACCACTAATTCTTTCTTAATAAAAGAAGGGGCGCTCTTGGGCAGCCTGATCTTATACCACTCGTATGCCTGGGAGACAACCTCTACGGCATCCCCCTTATTAATAGTGCAGATTAGCAGGGAGGTGACGGTTGAATCCGAACGCACGTTAATATTATTTGCCTTTACCTA
>JBAXNZ010000057.1:0-5793 GCA_037133515.1 bacterium | reverse complement strand
CAACCGCGTGAAATCATCGACAGTGTCATCGATACTGTGCATGAATCCTTAATCGGCTTCTGTCGCGATAAACCGTAATCCCCTTGCAACCTGAATCATAGGCCATAAGATAGGCCTTCTTGATATCGTCTATGTTCGCCTCATGAGCAAAATTGATGGTCTTAGAAACTGCGTTATGCACATATTTCTGAAATGCCGCCTGCATACGCACGTGCCACTCGGGAGAGATATCGTGCGCAGTGACAAAAACCTTTTTTATATCCTCAGGGATCTCTTTAAGGTCATGCAAAGAGCCTTTTTCAGCGATTCTCTCCATCAGCTCCTTGCTATAGAATCCGCGCTCGCGCGCAATCTCTTCAAACAAGGGATCAACCTCCACTAATTTATCGTTATCCATTACATTGCGGTAATAAGAGATGGCAAACAAAGGCTCGATGCCGGAAGAGCAGGGGCCGGCAATAATACTAATGGTCCCGGTGGGCGCAATAGTAGTAAGGGTGGCGTTACGCAGGCGTAGCCCCCCCTCCTTATCATATATGCTACCCGTAAATGCGGGGAAGACCCCTTTCTCTTTAGCTAATTCTTCTGATTTCCTGATTGCTTCTTTTAAAATAAAACTCATCATCTCCTCGGCCAGGGCGATTGCTTCTTCGGAATTATAGGGTATACCTAAGCGTATCAAAAGGGTCGCCCAACCCATGACACCCAGGCCGATCTTACGCGTTCGCTTAGTAGCCTCCTCTATTGCAGCAAGCGGAAACTTATTTACATCTATAAGATTATCCAGGAAATAAACCGCCAGGCGGGTGGCCTCTTTGATCTTATCCCAGTCTATTTCATAGCGCCATCCTGCGACTTTCTTATAACACCTGGCCAGGTTCAGGGAACCCAGGTCGCAGCTCTCATAAGGCAGAATCGGCTGCTCTCCGCAGGGGTTAGTACTCTCGATTGCGCCTAATTGCGGGGTAGGATTATATTGATTAATACGGTCAATAAAAATAATCCCCGGCTCACCGTTTTTATGCGCCTGCTTGACTATCAAATCAAAAACATCCTTGCAATTGATACGCGTGACTACGCTTTTGGCATGGGGGTCAATTAAATCGTACTCCTCCCCCCTGGATAGCTTTTGCATAAAATCATCGGTGATAGCAACAGAGATATTAAAATTATTAATCTGGCTATTATCTTCTTTGCAGGTGATAAATTCCATTATATCGGAATGGTCAACTCTCAAAATCCCCATATTTGCCCCGCGCCTGGTGCCTCCCTGTTTGACCGCCTCGGTTGCCGCATCATAGACCTTCATGAAAGAAACCGGGCCGGAGGCAACTCCACCGGTAGTTTTTACTACCGAGTTTTTCGGACGCAGCCGGGAAAAAGAAAAACCCGTGCCGCCGCCGCTTTTATGTATCATAGCGGTCGCCTTTAAAGTCTCAAAGATGGAATCCATGGAATCATCGATAGGCAGGGTGAAGCAGGCTGAGAGCTGCCCCAATTCCTTGCCCGCATTCATAAGGCAGGGAGAATTAGGGACAAATTCCAGGGCGAGCATAATATTGTAAAATGAATCCTCTAGTTCCTTGATCTCTTTATCGCTCTTGCCGTATAGTTTATCCGCCCCGGCTATAGCAGAGGCCACGCGCCTAAACATCTCCTCCGGGGTCTCGATAATATGGCCTGCCTCGTCTTTCTTCAGATACCTCCTCTCTAATACCTTAAGTGCATTCTCCGATAAATTCAGTGACATTTCTCTCTCCGTAATTTAAAAAGACTTAGGTTGATAGTTACTCCAGAATTATAAGCCCTCTAATTGGGTTTGTCAATAGAAAATACTATATATAGTGTATTTGATAGAACAGGGCACAACAAATTGTGTTAAGCGCCGAGGGGACGACAGGACTCTCTGATGACTAGCTCTGTAGGAAGGACTATCCTTTTTATCGGGACCTTTTTATCAGAATGCATTGCCAAGTTCAGTTCTTTTACGCCCTCCTGGGCCATACGCACCAGGGGTTGCCTTACAGTAGTCAAGGCCACCGGCCCATAAAGGCCCGATGGATTATCGTCAAAACCTACGATTGAAAGATCCTTAGGTATATCCTTACTCAGCTCCCTTGCCACTGCCATCACTTCCAGGGCCATGGAATCAGAAGCCACAAACACCGCTGTTGCGGGGCTGGGCATCTGGATAAGTTTTTCCGCTGCCTGGCGCGCCTGTCCGCGCGAATAATCAGTTTTAAAGATATACTCCTGGTTAAGCTCAATTTTATTTTTCTTCAGGGCTTTTTTATATCCTTCTAAACGCTGAACGGACGCCTGCGTCACCAGGTCTCCGGTGATGTGCGCTATCTTTTTATGCCCGAGGCTACACAAATAATCTACCGCACTCTCTGCGCCCCCAACATTATCCATAGATATGCTACTGACCTCTAAATCTTGGACACAGTTATTGATCACGATCGAAGGGATGCCTTTTGCTACGGCCTCTTGGAGCTGCGGCCTATTGCCGATGATATCGGCAAAGACTATACCGCCTATCCCTTTTAAACTAAGCACTGTGTTGGCGTCGGTAAGATGCAGGAGAAGATCTAACTTTAATGCCTCGCAAAGCGTACCTATGCCGCGTATCAACTCCAGGGCATAGAAAGAATAAAATATGCCTTCATAGCGCGGGATCAGCAGGGCCACGACATTGCTCTTTCCGGTAGCCAGGCGCTGCGCAAGCACCGACGGTTCAAACTTAAGCTGCTTTACGGCATCTAGGACCCTGGCGCGGTTTTTCCCTTTGACCGACGGGCTCTTATTGATCACGCGCGAAACCGTAGTTATGGAAACCCCTGCCAGGCGGGCAACGTCATTTATTGAGATGGTCGTGGAATTTGTTTTCTTCTTACGCACTTCTTTATCCCCTTCGGGGATTTCGTCCCCCGCGAGCAATAAAAGATATCGCGACTCTAAAGCCGCGAGGACTTCATTTTACCTTATCTCCGGCGTGTATGGAGATGGATTGTTTCTTTATATCGCAGGCGGAAATATTCTTACGCACCTGCATAGCCTCTATGTTCGCGATCACCTCATTGCCGCGGTAAACCTGGAATTTTTGTCCGGGCCGCACACCTGCATCTTCGCCCAGGTCTATAACTACGAAGTTGTTATTCTCGTTGACGCTTAAGATATTGCCGAAAAAGAATGCATCTTGCGAGTCTCCATAGGAAGAGGTTTCTGATTGGGGGCGCACCACTATCTGCGGCAACTCTACGGATTCTTTTTTATACTGCGCCCCGGCCTCCCTGCTGGGCTGAATTAGCAACTCTTCTGCCTGCTGCCTCACGTCACCCATACCCGAGAGCCTGTCTTTTAAAAATATCTCAATTTCGGTAATCCTGCGCTCCAGGATATTCTTCTCGGTAATGAGCTGCTCTAATTTCTTCTGTAATTTCGCCTTATTATTGCTGGCTATGCTTAACTGCCGCCTCAAAAACGCGTTCTCGTTCTTTATGGGCGCTAGCTTATCCTGCATTTGGAACCTGGCGTTTTTCTCCCAGATAAATTCGGAAGCCATATTATCCAGCATCTTCTGATGATACTGGAACTGCTCCTGCAGGTCCTGCTTTTCGCGCATCAGATTGCTCAGGTTAACCTCTAATGCGCCCTTCTCGCTCTTGAGCTGTTCATTGCTGGCCTTGAGGGTCTTTAATTGCAGTTCTAGATTTGTCTTTTCCTTTACTAACTCCGCCCAGTAGGTGTTTTCTTCCTTGGAAGGCGCAGCCGGCAGCAAGCTTGTCTGTCCCTTTAATTTCTCATCCAGTTTTTCTTTCTCCACGAGGAGCGTATCGTATTTCTTGGTCATCTCTTCGTGCTGCCTCTGGAGCTCTTCTTTATCCTGGGAGATCTTGTTGAGTTCGCTGGTTAAGGTATCCAGCTTTCCTTGGAGTTCTTTATTCTCTTTGTGGCTTTCTTGGAATTTCTTAGTGAGTAATTCGTTTTCGCTCTTGGCGTAGCCAAGTTCTTGTTCTACCGTCTTTTTGGCACCGTAAATCTGCAGATTAACAACCAGGCTGATTAATAAGACAGCTGCTAAGGAGATGATTATAATAAGCTTAGTCTTATCGTCCACCGCGCTCCTTTATAATAGGCCGGCAAATATCTTGCGTGTAAGCAGACTCGCTGCTCCCAGGGCCACCGCGTTCTCTCTTAATCGGGAATAAATAATCTTTAAATCCTCAGTGGCCTCTCTAAAAGACCACTCCCGCACGGTGATGCTGATCTTATTTAAGAAGTCCTCGCCTGCCTCTTCAAGGCCGCCGCCGATCACCACTACTTCCGGGTTTAAGAGGTTCACCAGGTAGGCGATCTTAATACCCAGTTTCTTGGCCGCCTTATCCAGGGTAGCGCAAGAGACCGGCTCTTGCTCTTTAGCTGCCAGAAAAATACTTTTTAAGTCAATGCCATCCTTACTGGTATTGGTTAATTTAAAAAACTTTTCTGCCTGCGAGCTGTCCCTGGAAAGTATCGACTCTACCTCTGAGACAATACCTAAGTCTAATTCCCAGCGCTTAAGGAAGCATCCGCCTCCTAAGCTACAGTTAAAAAGGTCTTCCTCTTTGTAATTATAGATAGCGACCTCTCCGGCATACCCGTGCGTGCCGGTGTAAACCTCGCCGTTAATCATTATACCACAGCCCACTCCGGAGAACATATAAATTAGGTTTTTAAGCTCCCGGTTTAAATCCAACCAGTGTTCTCCGAAACAAGCGCAGGTGGCGTCATTTTCAATTAAGGCAGGCAAGTTAAATTCTTTCTCTACCAATTCTCCCAGGGGCAGGTCCACAGAGGCGTAGGTATAATTATGGTCTGTCTTCTGCGGCCAGTGCACGGACCAGTTCTTCTTATTAATTAATCCGGCCATGCCTATGCCCACGCCGCGAATATCATTTGTATATTCTTTAGAGCGCTTGAGTATCTGACGTATGATATCGAGCAAACACTCAGCTATCTCTTTCACCGAGGCCTTTGGCCGGGCGATCTGGGTCTTGGCAATAATGTTTCCTTTTATATCCACCAAAAGGCCAACCATGCTCATCAGATTAAACCCCACCCCGATTACATAACCCCCTTGAGGATTCAAATCCAGGAGCGCAGGCCTCCTGCCGCCCTCAGAGACATCTAATTCCTTTTCGTTAACCAGTTTGCTTTTTATAAAGTCATCCAGGTAGTTAGAGATGGTTACTACGTTAATACCCATCTCCTTGGAAATATCAGGACGGCTGATAGGGCCACGGCGCCGCAGGATCTCCAGTATCTCGATGCTGCGCCTCTCTTTTTCGCTGAGCCTATCTTTGTGCAGGTCTATATTGCGCATGGAAGGGCCTTCTTTAGAGGATTTTTAATTTCTTAAATAACTTTTCTTGTGGTATTGGGAAAGTATAAACCTTTATACCACTTCGAAAATTGCATTAAGTTATTGCCGAAGGCAATTTTCTTGTTTATACTACCAAAATTAACCTAGGTCAAGTATTTTAAAGAACTAATAAACATCCACCATATCGATATTTCTATCAATAACCCCCGAAGGAGAGACTATCACCAGGTTTATCTCCTTGGTGCCACTATGTATATAGGAGGTTTTAAATTCTGATTGCTCTGTGGTCGGCCTCTCCTTACCTAAGTGGCCGGACCAGAGGTATTGCACCCCAGCATCCATACATCCGGACTCAACGCCTATGGCAGTTGACCTTACTAAAACATCGCGCTCCGTCTTTGTCTTGTAGGGAGATGAACTTAAATCCG
>JBAXNZ010000056.1:0-5935 GCA_037133515.1 bacterium | reverse complement strand
AATTCTTTCGGCAATTGTGCGCAAGGGATTACGGCGAACAAAGGCTCTGCCGTGTCGAAAGTGTGCCGAGAGTGAGCCGTAAACCGTAGCGCACGGCGAAAGAATTCAGCACGCGAGCAACATCTCGCAGCAAAAATATATTAAAATAGATCTTCTTGTTTCTCGTATTTTTTACCGAAGTGCTCGAAGGCAAGCTTTGTGGCAAGTCTACCCCTTGAGGTACGCTTCAAAAATCCGGCTTTTAAAAGATACGGCTCAACCGTATCTACGACAGTATCCACTTCTTCATTAAGGCTGGCAGCCAGAGACTCAACTCCTACAGGCCCGCCATTAAACGACTCCAAAACTAATCTTAAGACCTTGCGGTCCAGCTCATCTAGCCCTGCTTTATCAATACCTAAGTCATTAAGCGTCTTTGCTGTAACTTCAGGATTAATCTTTTTTATATTTAATACCTGGGCATAATCACGGATACGCCGCAGTAGGCGATTAGCAACACGCGGAGTGCCACGGGCGCGCCTGGCGATTTCATTGGCTGCCTCATCTTCTATATCCATTGAGAGAATCTTGGCTGAGTGCTTGATAATTTTTGCCAAATCCTCCATCTTATAAAAATCCAGGCTATAGAGTATTCCGAATCTACCGCGAAGCGGTGCGGCTAAAAGCCCGCTCCTTGTGGTTGCGCCCACCAGGGTAAATGGCTTTAAATTAAACTTTATTGTTTTTGCATACGGCCCTTTATCAATCACAAAGTCTATCTGGAAGCTCTCCATTGCCGGATATAAAAACTCCTCAACTACTTTAGAGAGCCGGTGAATCTCATCAATAAAAAGAATATCCCCTTTTTCTAAATTTGTGAGTATACCGATCAAATCACCTGCGCGCTCAATGGCAGGGCCTGAGGTAGCAGTAATCTTAGTATCCATCTCATGGGCAATAATATGGGCGAGGGAGGTCTTACCTAAGCCGGGAGGGCCAGAGAGCAGAACGTGTTCCAGCGGCTCTTTTCTCTGTTTGGCAGCAGTGAGGCAGATTTTAAGGTTATCAATGGTATCTTTTTGTCCGACGAATGAGGCTAGCCTAGAAGGCCTAAGCGAGAGATTAAGTACTACCTCTTCTTCTGTCTCCTGTTCGTTAAGGATTGTGGGTTTGGCGGGCTTATCGCCTTTAAGCAGCGCCTGTCTTATCTCTTCTGTCATAGGGTATGATGTTTTCTTTATTCCTGCTTATCTCTATTTCACCGAAGAGCCCTTTTTGCCGGGCAACTATCTCTTTCATGCGGATGAGCTCCAGGATTGCCAGAAAGGTAACTACTATCTCAATCTTATTCTTTGCCTCTTTGAAGAGCTTCGAAAGTTGCACGCTATTTTCTACCAGCATCATGTGCAATATGGTATGCACCTTATCTTCAATGGTGAATTCATCCTTGATTACCTCATAGAATATCTCCTTAGGCACATCTTCTAATGCCTGAGAGAAAGCAGCGATCAGGTCAAAGAGGCTGGCCTCAAAATAAACCTCTGTGCCTGCGGATTGCTGTTCTTCCTTGTTATCAAGCTTGGGCCGCTTAAAGATCTCCTGCTGGTTAACTTCTCTCTCGCGCAGGTTCTGGGCAATCTCTTTAAATTTCTCGTATTCTAACAGCCGTTTGATTAACTCCTGCCTTGGGTCTTCTTCCTCCTGGACTTGTTGGTTCTCCTCAGCCGGCAGGAGCATCCTGGATTTAATCTGGATTAAGGTTGCAGCCATCACCAGAAACTCACCGGCGATATTTAAATCTAAGAGCCGCATCAGTTCAATATACTGCAGGTATTGCTCTGTGACTTTGGCGATTGGTATATCGTAGATATTGAGGTGGTCTTTTTTGACTAGATATAAAAGCAGGTCCAGGGGGCCTTCAAACATCTCTAATTTTATCTTATAACTCATATCTGCATGGCAGCCTTAGCTTCTTTCATAGTATGCGCTGCGCGAATAGTTGCCTTTGCTCTTCCCTCTTCTAAGATCTTTTGTATCTTAGATTTATTTTTTAAGAGGTCTTCTCTTTTTGCATGGAATGGCTTAAGTTTTTCTAAGAGCCCCTCGGCTAATCTTTTCTTACAATCAGTGCAGCCAAGTCCAGCCTCAGTGCACCACTTATAAACCTCTTCTTTAGATCCCGGGACAAAGACTTCATAATAAGAATAGACATTGCATTCACCGGGATGTCCCACATCAGAAAGCTTAATACGCTTGGGGTCAGTGAACATGCTTGAGGCCTTTTTCCTTACTATCTCTTCGGGATCAGAAAGATTAATGGTATTATTGTAGCTCTTACTCATCTTCCTGCCGTCTAAACCTAAGAGCCTGGGGACTTGAGTGAGTATAGCATCCGGAGAAGGAAAAACCTCTTTTTTATAAAGGCTGTTAAACCTGCGGGCTATTTCGCGGGTAAGCTCTAAGTGAGGCAGCTGGTCTTCTCCCACGGGAACCTTATCTGCTTTATAAAGCAGGATATCTGCTGCCTGCAAAACCGGATAGCCCAGGAAGCCGTAAGTATGCAGGTCGCGCGTCTTTATCTCGCGCAGCTGCTCTTTGTATGTTGGGCACCTCTCAAGCCAACCTAAAGGAGTAAAACAGGAGAAGATCATATTTAATTCCAGGTGCTGCTGGACTTGCGACTGTATAAAAAGCGTGGATTTTTCTGGGTCAATACCTGCGCTCAGCCAATCTATTACATTATCTATAATAGATTCGGAGAAACTCTCGGTATGCTCATATTCACTCATTAAGGCATGCCAGTCAGCAATCATAAAGTAGCATTCGTATTCCTGCTGCAGCTTAACCCAGTTATCCAAGGCGCCGACTAAGTGGCCTAAATGTAATTTTCCCGTGGGACGCATCCCGCTTAATATACGTTTCTTCATAATGTGCGTGCTATTTTTTCTATCTCATATACTTCCAGTACATCCCCTGGCTTATAATCATCAAAACCAGCGATGGCAATCCCGCACTCAAAATCTTCGGCAACCTCACGCACGTCATCCTTAAAGCGTTTTAATGAGGAGATCTTTCCCTCGAATACCTCTGCTCCGTTACGCACTACCGTGATCAAAGAGGAGCGCATGACCTTGCCTTTAGTGACAAAACATCCGGCAATCGTCCCTGAGCGGGAGAGCTTAAAGACCTGACGTATCTCAACCTTCCCTAAGAATACCTTCTTTAATTTCGGCTCAAGCATACCCTCCATAGCCGCTTTTATCTCATTGCCTAATTCATAAATTATATTGTAAACCCTGACCTCCACCCCTTCCTTGTTAGCTATCTCCTTGGCGCGCTCATCCGCAGTGACATTAAAACCTATGACCAGCGCATCCGAGGCTACTGCCAGGATAATATCGGAGGAGTTAATGCTTCCTACTCCCTCATGTATGATAGTAAGCTTGATCTCCGCAGAGGTATTAAGTTTATCCAGGATATCCTTTATCGCTTCTAAAGAACCCTGCATATCTGCCTTAACCACGAGCTTGAGTTCTTTTAGCTTTCCTGCCTGTATTTGAGCATACAGACCTTCAAGGTTTACCCTTTTGACGATCTTTATATCCTGCTGCCTTTCTTTCTCCTGGCGCAAAATGGCTAAGTCGCGAGCCTCTTTTTCATCCTCAATGGCAAAAAACTGCTCTCCGGCATCCGGCACGCCTGAAAGCCCTAAAATCTCCACAGGAAAAGAAGGCCGCACCTCAGTTACTGCCTGTGCGCAGTCATTAAACATGGCGCGGATCTTTCCATAGTATTTACCGACGATTATATTTTCATCCAGATGCAGAGTTCCACTTTGTACCAATAGCGTCACTACCGGGCCCCTGCCTTTACTTAATTTTGCCTCAACTACCACGCCCTTGGCCAAACGCTTAGGGTTAGCCTTAAGCTCCATTATCTGCGCCTGCAGCAGGATCATCTCCAGTAGATTATCAATCCCCTCTCCACTCTTGGCTGAAACAGGGACAGTAATGGTCTTACCTCCCCAATCCTCTGGGTTTAAGCCGGCTTTCGCCAGCTGCTTTTTGACCATATCCAGATTTGCCTGGGGCTTATCTATTTTATTCATCGCCACGATAATGGGCACACCCGCGGCATTGGCGTGATCAATCGCCTCTTGGGTCTGAGGCATGATCCCGTCATCTGCAGCTACTACCAGGACTACGATATCAGTGATACTTGCGCCTCTTGCGCGCATAGCAGTGAATGCTTCATGGCCGGGGGTATCCAGAAAAGTGATCTCTCCTCCTGGCAAAATTACTCTATAGGCGCCGATATGCTGGGTAATCCCGCCATGCTCTCCCTCGGCAACCTTGGTCTTTCTGATGGCATCCAACAACGAAGTCTTGCCATGATCAACATGGCCCATAAGCGTCACGATAGGAGCGCGTAATTGTAAAGTTTCAGGCTTATCTTTTTCATCATGAATACGTAAAGTCAGCTCCTCCTGGTCAGGCGCCTGCGTAATCTTAAAGCCGTATTTCTCACAGATTTTAACCACAATCTCTTCTGGCAAGATCTGGTTTATCCCGGCCATGGAGCCTAGGCTCATCAGCTGCTTAATCAAGATAGAGGCTTTTTCCTGTAATTTTACGGAAAGGTCTTTTACGGTAATGGGGAGTTTCAACTCCAGGGTTTTATATTCCTTAGCCGGTACTATTGGAAGCGGCTTCTCTATAACCGCTGCTGGTTGAACAGGTTTATGTTCTTCCTTTTTAACAACTTTATGTTTTTCTTCTGTTTTTAGATGATGGACTGGCGGGTGTGTTATTATTGGGCGCTCTTCTTTAAGCGGAACCTTATGAACGACTGGCTCTAATTTTACTTTTGGCAATTCATGAACTACTGGCTTTACTACAGGAGTAATTACTGACTCATGAATAACAGCTGCTGGTTTATGCGCAGGAACTATCCTCTTCTTTATTTTAGGCGGCTTAACAGCTATCTTAGCAGCTGTCTTCTTAACCGCTGCGGGCCTGGCAGCTGACTTAACTACTAATTTCTTTTTAACCACTGCTGTTTTCTTTACCGGTGTTTTTTCTTTTTTTGTCTTAGGCATAATTATTTAGCTCTCATTTTCTTGGCTTCCTGCAGGATCTTGGCTGCTTTCTTCTCGCCGATACCATCAACCTGGGTCAAGGCTTCAGCCGAAGCCTTCAGGATATCCTCTATTGTTTTGAAACCTGCTTTCTTTAAGTTCGCTAAAGTCTTCTCTCCTACCCCTGGCAAATCTTCAAGCGAAACTATAGCCTCTGCAACCTGTACTTCTTCCTTGGCAGCCTCTTCCTTTTTAACCTCTACCGCAGGAGGAACCTTGGTGCGTATATCCAGCTCCCAACCAACCAGGCGCGATGCCAGGCGTACGTTCTGGCCGTGCTTTCCTATAGCCAAAGACAACTGATCGTCATCTACTACCACCTCAGCCTTCTGCTTCTCTTTATCCAGCTTTATCTCAGAGATCTTTGCCGGAGAAAGCGCAGCCTTTATATACTCGCGGATATCGTCGTTGTAACGGACGATGTCAATTTTTTCCCCGTTCATTTCATTAACTATATTGCGTACCCGGTTTCCGCGCATCCCCACGCAGGCGCCCACAGAATCAACCTTATCATTCTTAGAACAGACCGCGATCTTTGTACGCTCTCCTGCCTCGCGCGCAATTGCCCTAATTTCTACAATACCCTCAAAAATCTCAGGGACCTCCAGTTCAAAGAGTTTCTTAACCATATTCGGATGCGTACGCGAAAGTATGATCTGGGCGCCCTTGGTATCTTTTCTTACGTCAACAATATAGGCCCTGATGCGCTGGCCCTGTTTAAAATCCTCTTTAGGAGATTGTTCGCGCTTAAGCAATACCCCTTCTGCCTTACCTAAAAGGTCGATTACGATATTGCCTTTTTCAAACCTATAAACCATT
>JBAXNZ010000055.1:0-5969 GCA_037133515.1 bacterium | reverse complement strand
GCCGGGGCATCGCCTACTATCCAGATTTTAAGCCGCGGGGCTACCCTGGCAACCCTGGCCATCGCCTTAATAAAATGCAGGTGGCCTTTTATGGGAGTGAGCCTTGCGATAATACCGACATTAAACTCTTCCTTTCTTTTCTTCTCAGGGCTTAAAAACTTAAATTTATCCAGGTCGACGCTACGCGGGATTAGCCTTATACGCTCATGCGGCACAGAGAAATCATCAATCATATGCCTGCCGATGGCATTGCTCAAAACAATGACCCGCTTACCCCAGCCCATCACCGAACTAAAAAGGTGTTTTTTATAATACCCATGGCAGGTAGTAATAAATAAGCATCCGCTGCGTCGCGCGGCAAAATAAGCAATCCAGGCAGGAACCCTTGAGCGCGCATGCACTATGTCGATATTCTCCTTCTTAATAATCTTCTGGAGCTCTGGAATAAGCTTAAGGATGGCGAATATCGATTTTTTATGCACGGGCAGATGGTAATGCCTCGCTCCGCAGGCCTCTAAATCACGGACTAGCTCTCCGCCTGCTGAAACCACCACTGCCTTATGCCCGAGTTTTACCAGGGCCCGGGCTAAATCCACTGTCCCTGTCTCTACCCCGCCTACATGCAATTCTGGCAATATCTGTAAGATATTCATAGCCTAGTTTCTACTGCCTCTCTAATCCTCTGGTTATCTTGTAAGGTTTTTACTGCTGGTTTATTCTTCCAGATATCCTCAATGACCTTCCCTAGATTATCGGCATCGCTTGTGTATATATAACCGGCTTTACTTAGGTGTTCTATGAATAAGCGGTGCCTCTTATTCAACAATCCGGTATTAAATACTACCACATAGCGCCCGCTGCTGGCTGCCTCTGAAACCATAGAGATGCTTTCGGAAGATGCAACCACGATCTTGCTTAAGGCCAGGATAGCGCCTACTGCATCAGGGTGATTCTTCTCGTTGGCAATAACCAGGAATCTGCAGGGGGCAAATCCCAGGAATTCATCCTTTACTATCCTCTCTATGACAGCAGGAGTCCTGCGCGAGGTACTTACTAGTATCTCCCCTCCAAGTTTTTCTATTGCGCCCTTTATTTTTCTTATTGTTTCCTTCAACATATTAGCGTCCAAATGGGAATCTTTCGTATCTCCCCCCAATAAAAACCCCAATACAAAATTCTTTTCTATTTTTGTCTGCGTCAAAATATTCTTGGCGCAAGATACAAGGTATTCCTGGTCAACCAGATTTAAGGCGCCTTCTGTGGCTACCACATTTTTTCTTCTGGGGGGCCTATCATGCCTGGGCCAGGCTATCAAAGAGAATTTTTTTGTGCCCAAAAGTGACGGCCGCATAATTACCACTGAACGCGCAAGGTTGTCCCTTGCCAATATGAGATTCAACGCAGCTAAAGAAGAGCCACAGGAGATAACAATATCCGGCCTAAGGCCTATGAGTGACTTATAAGACTCTTTGGTAAGAAAATATTTGAGGCAGAGTAAACATCCCTGGCAGGTATATCTTCCCTATAAAAAACTGCTTAATAAAAGCGCTGCCTTAGAGAGCCTGCTTTTAAATTTTACCTCCCTGGTCTCTATAACCGCATTCAGCCCCCTATCCTTAAAAGAAGCGGTAATCATCCTGGCCATAGCCTGAGATTGCCTAAGGTGTCCTGCCTTAGCATCGCTTAGAATTAATATATTTCTCTGCCGGGAATACTTCCATATCTTATAAGACCAGAGGTACTCCCGTGGGGCCAAGAGGATATATCTTTCAAAGATACGCACTGCCTTCTTTACGTTTATGCTTATATCCTCATTGATATTGCCGGTCTTCTCTATCTTAAGCGGCTCACCCAGCGTAACCTTAACATAAGGCCCTCTTATCCTCTTATAAAAAGCCGGGATAATTGTTGCGTCATATTTTAAAGCCAGGCGTATAGCGCCGGTAGGCATAGAGGCACTCTTGCCGAAGAAATCCACGAGCATCCCGGACTTCCCGCCTTGGTCTAAGTTCATGCCTATAGCGTGGTTTTTTTTCAACTCTCTTATCAGCTCCCTCGTTCCCTCCTGCCTCTGGATTATCCTGCAGCCTTTTTGCCTGCGGTAAGAATTAAGCAGGTTGTTAAGCCTAGGCAATCTCTGGTTTCTGATAAATAGGCTAAAAGAAAAACCTAGATTTGCGCAAAGTATATTGGAGATCTCCCAGCTTCCTTCATGCACGCCCAGAAAGATTATCCCCTTGCCCCTCTGGAAGGCCTCATTTATATAGTGCTGATTTTCAATAGTGATATACTTTTTAATGTGTTCTCTGTCGAGCCTTGGAAGAAAAAACATCTCTATAAGATTCATACCGAAGCTGCGGTAAAAATCGCGGGTCAACCTGCTTAACTGGCAAGGCAGGAGTTCACCACCCGTGGCTTGTTTTATATTGTTATAGGCAATGGCGCGGTGTTTAAGGTCAAGGAGATAGGCCAGCTCTCCCAGGAAAGAGCCCAGGCAAAGCGCTATGTTTATAGGCAGCAGCCTAAACAGCGAGCTAAATACTCTAAAAAGAATATAGCTTAAGTAGTCTATTACAGAATCCTTCTTCATTCTCGATGATCTTTAAGGCGATGCGCAGGACAAATATCGGCAGGCCGTAATCAACCGGCCCTAAAGAGATGATCCTGACCGCATCTTTTTCCGTTGTGATAATCTTTGTTATATTCTTCTCTTTTGCCTGACGGATGAGCCCTCTCAATTCTTCCTCTGAATAATGGTGGTGGTCTGGGAATCTAAAAGATAGCCCAATGTTTATACCTAACCCTTTAATCAGGCCCTCAAAAGAATCGGGGCTTCCAATACCTGAAATTAATGCTACGGTCTCTGCCTTAAATGCCTCAGGTCTAAATAATTCCTGGTTATTGCCTAGGCCATAAAAACCCAGTGGTTTATGAATAGACTCAAAAATCAATGCCCCTGGATTAATCCGGGATAAAAAATCTTTAGCCTTAAGATACCCTGGGCTTAAGTCTACCTTGCTCAAAAACAGGATATCTGCCTGCCTAAGGGCAGAGAGCGGTTGGCGTAATATGCCTGCCGGAAGCAACCTGCCATTTCCAAATGGCTCTGTTGCATCAACCAGAACAATCTCCAGGTCTTTCTTTATCCTCCATTGCTGAAAACCGTCATCCAAGACTACGGTATCCACGCCATAATCCCTGACAGCTTCTTCGGCAGCCTTGATCCTATCCGGATTAACGATAACCGGGATATCTTCCAGTTGCCTCTTAAGCATGTATGGCTCATCGCCCAAAGAACAAGCATCGCTCCTTTTATATCCACGGCTCAATATGGCTACTTTATGCCCTTTCTCCTTAAGGTAGCGACTAACAAACTCAACCAGCACAGTCTTTCCTGTGCCTCCTAAAGTAATATTGCCTATACTGATAACTTTGCAGGGCAGCCGATAGGACCTTAGAGTATAAAAAAAGGCTAAAAACCTTACTACCAAGCCATAAATTAAGGAAAGAGGCAATAATAATAACTTGATTATGGCAGGAATAAAACCCTTTGATTTTCCAGTAGCTATGGTGTAAAGATAGGAGCGCATAATTATATTATTATAACCCTAAACCATAAAAAACCCAAGCACTTTTGCTTGGGTTTTGGCCTAGGTTTCTGCTAATTTTTAACTAAAACTTAGGCAGGTCCTTAAGGGCTTTCTTGATCTCTTTGAGGGGATAGTTATAATTCTTCAACTCCCCACTAAGGAACTTATCGTAAGAGGAGAGGTCTAGAAACCCGTGTCCGCTGAAATTAAAAACGATACACTCTGCTTTTTTAGCCTTCTTTGCAATATCTATAACAGCTTTTATGGCGTGCGCTGTCTCAGGTGCAGGTATAATTCCCTCTGTCTTGGCAAAGGTAAGCGCAGCCTGAAATACTTCCAACTGGCCGTAAGAGACTGCCTGTATAATCTTATTCTTGGCCAGGGCGCTTACCAGAGGAGAACATCCGTGATAACGCAGGCCTCCGGCATGTATGCCGGGAGGTATAAAATTATGCCCCAGGGTGAACATCTTAAGCAATGGGGTAAGGGTTGCAGTATCCCCGAAATCATATTCATAAAGGCCCTTGGTTAACGAAGGGCAGGCAGAAGGCTCAACGGCAATGATCTTTAATTTATTATCTTTAAGCTTATCCTTAACAAAAGGTAAACACAGTCCTCCAAAGTTACTTCCGCCGCCTACGCAGGCGATCAAATAATCCGGCTTCTCTCCTGCCAGCTTAAGCTGGTGCTTCGTCTCCAGGCCAATGACTGTCTGATGTAAGAGCACATGATTTAAGACGCTGCCCAAAGAATAGTTAGCCTGCTTATCCCCTGCTGCCTCTTCTACTGCTTCTGAGATCGCTATGCCCAGCGACCCCTGGCAATGCGGGTCTCTTTTTAGTATGCTCCTTCCGCTTCGCGTAAAACTAGATGGGGAGGCAATAACCTCAGCGCCCCAGATATGCATCAAAGATTTCCTGAATGGCTTCTGGTGAAAACTAACCTTAACCATATAAACCCTGCAGCCCAGGGAAAACACATTGCAGGCAAAACTTAGTGCCGCGCCCCACTGTCCGGCCCCGGTCTCGGTAACTAGTCTTTTTGCCCCTTCTTTTTTATTATAATAAGCCTGGGCAACAGCAGTATTAGTCTTGTGGCTGCCTGTGGGAGAGACGCTCTCATCCTTATAGTATATCCTGGCCTTAGTCTTTAAATATTTCTCTAGCCTCTCTGCCCTTCTTAAAGGAGTAGGCCGCCAGAGACGGTAAATATCGCGTACTGCCTGCGGAATATCTATCCAGCGCTCCTGGCTCATCTCCTGCTCTATCAAGCTTAAGGGAAATATTGCCCGTAGCGCATCTTTCTCTAAAGGTTTCTTGGTGGCAGGATTTATGGGTGGCGGGAGCCTAAAAGGCAGATCCGCTACCACATTATACCAACGCTGTGGTATCTCTTTTTCAGCAAGAATAATTTTTAAGTCTTTCATAGTAAGTAATTATATCCTAAATTAAATATTATGCAAACATTTAATAGTTTCTTAATCGCCCTGTTTAATCATCGCTGGACATAAACGATAGGTTTCTTTCGATGAATTCTAAGACCCTACTCTGAGTGAGCGTAGAGATATTGCTAAATTCAACGCCTATCCCCGGGTGCAGATGAGGCTGAATCTGTTTATCTGAAAGCCAGACCACCTTGGCATCAAGCTCAAGCTCCTCTAGCTTAGGTAGAAGCTTAAATTTCAATAACAGATCATCCCCGAGTTTAAATTGGTTGCATCCGTAGATATATGCTCCTACGGCGCTTAAATCCAGGATATCGGCATTTACGCAGGAGGGTATTTTCGCATTCCTATCCTTCAATTCTATCTTTATATCTATGGGTAGGCGCTTGAACCGACGCCGCAGCTGCATCTTTTGAATATTCTCAATGGCCTTATCCTCCTTGAAGCCCTCTATAGCCAAGTCCTCGGTGGCATAAATATCTATTACCTTATCCAGTCCGACAACCGAAAATAACCCTTTAAGGTGTGCGAGTATGTTTGCGAACTTAATCCTGGCATTATTGTTGATTGCCTCTTTATAGGCAATCACTATCACCGAGATACCCATATAATCAATGAGCTCTACCATCTCAAAGTTGCAGAGTATATCGCTATAACCTTCGCGCAGGCAAAGGCCCACGGTCTCGATTAGGCCGGCTGAATTTACGTCTATGCGGCCGCATAAATCCAAAATAATAATATTTTCTTTACGCCTTATCTTTATCTCCATTTTTTCGCTTAAAGTCTCCCAAAAAACATCAATATCCCTATGGCGATAAATAACGACGCGCCCACATACCTTATGAGCTCCGGCTTAATATACCTGGCTAATGTAGCGCCGATAATGACAGAGACGGCAGTAACCACTATATAAGCTGCTACGGAGCCCAGCCATA
>JBAXNZ010000054.1:0-6005 GCA_037133515.1 bacterium | reverse complement strand
AGAGCATTAGCATGGCATGCAAAGGGTCGAGGGTTCAAGTCCCTCCAGCTCCATTTTTTATTATTGTCTCGCCGATTGATTGTAATTCGAATTGAAGAGTAGTATCGTAATAAATCAGACGTCCTACCCCATAGTATTTTTTTCTTAGCGTCGGTTTACATCTAGTTCTTATATCCGGTTGGCTTTTTAAAAATTTTGATTTTGGGATTTTGGTTAGTTTTGACCAGAAGGTTTTTAATTTCTGGTAATTTTGGTCATAACGATAACCGATACCAAATCTTAATTTATTTTCGTCAATATGATAATACCTTCTCAAGGAGCGGAGGAAGAAACAAACCATTTTGGGGTCGGAATTCCCGAAATATAGGTACCTGGAACTCGGATATTTTGCTCCTTCACATAAATATAAAATTCCACATATAAGTTTCCCGATTTTTGGATTTTGTAGAGGTAGCTCTTCAAAATATTTTACTTTATTTCTTATTCCTTCTTTCCATTTTTCTATCTTTTCTCGATTTGCTTTTACAGCTAATGGTCTCCCAATTGCTCCCGAAGCAATTATTTTTTGTTTTATTCGTCCCTTTTGTTTCTCGTTAAGACAAATATCTCTAACCCAACCCAGAATCGTACTTTTAGGAATCCTCGTTTTTAGGCTAATTTCTCCCAGTGACCAGCCTCGGCCTCTTAATCTACATACCTTTTGTTTTGTCTTTCTTGAATATATCCTTGGCATTTTCGCCTCCCATAATAAATAGACGTAAAAAGTCCAATTCTCTCACCAAGAAAATTCACTTTATTTTATTTTTCTGTAATGGTAATATATATCTATAAAATTGAGTACAATATTAACACTACTATACTATTATAGTAATAATATATTGTCAAGATTAAAATGATTGGGAAGAATATAAAAAAGATTAGACAAAAAAAAGGCTTATCCCAGGAGAAACTAGCCAGACTAACAGAGATTTCTCTCAATACTCTAACTAAGATAGAATCAGGATTTACAAAGCGGCCGTCCTTTCAGACAATTGCTAAGATTGCTAAAGTGCTAGAGATTAGTCTTGATGAGTTAGTTGTATAATGAGGGAAACAGGATTACAGCTATTTCTTGAAGAAATAAATCTGTCCCCTTTTTTCGACCCCTTTTTTCTTTAGGGTGTATAATAGGCCTAAATTGTGATTAAAAAGCATTTTTTTCGGCACTTATACCAGAGAAAATGATTTTAGGAGTGCATATTTCCGGAACCGAGAATGCCTACCAGGCGCTTGATGAGGCGCATAAGCTTGGGTGCAATACCATGCAGATTTTTGCGCGTAATCCTCAGAAGTGGCGCGCCAATTTTATAGACCCTAAAGATATAGAGGAATTCAACCGCAGGCAGGAAAAGCTAAGGATCAGTCCGGTATTTATCCATATCTCCTATTTGATCAATCTGGCTTCTCCCAACCCCAGGCTATACGCCGGATCGATAGATGCATATATAGAGGATATCTTGGAGGCTCAGGCTATGAAGGCGGATTATATAGTCACGCATATGGGCAGCCATAAGGAGACCTCTGAAGAGGCAGGGATCGAGAGATTAATCGAAGCGCTTAATCAGATTTTAGAAAAGACTAAGAACTCTCCTGTCGGGATATTGCTTGAAAATACTTCAGGTTCTGGTTCGTGGCTTGGTTATAAATTCAGCCACCATAAAGAGATTATTAAAGGGATCAAGAATAAAGAGAGGATTGGCTTATGCCTGGATACTGCGCATGCGTATCTGGCAGGCTATGATCTGGCAAGCAAGGCGGGATTAGAGGGGTTATTATCTGAGATAGATAAGATGGTGGGAATAGGTTTGATTAAACTTATACACCTTAATGACGCCAAGGGAACGCTTAACTCTCATCAGGACCGGCATGAGCATATCGGTAAAGGCAGCATCGGTTTAGAGGGGATTAAAAGGATAGTCAATCACCCTAAATTAAGGAACCTGCCTTTTATCCTGGAGACGCCTAAAAAAACCGAACAGGACGACGCTATGAATTTAAAAACGGTAAGAAAGTTAAGGCAGGAATAGTTTATGGGTTACCCCTTTAAAGAGATAGAGCAAAAATGGCAGCTTAATTGGGAGAAAGAGAAGATTTTTTCTGCCCAGCCCTCCCAGGAGAAAAAGAAATATTATCTGTTGGAGATGTTCCCCTATCCTTCCGGGAAAATCCATATGGGCCATGTGCGCAATTATACCATCGGTGATGTAGCGGCGCGTTTCAAGATGATGACGGGTTTTGTTGTGCTACACCCTATGGGATTTGATGCCTTTGGCCAGCCTGCTGAGAATGCTGCCATCAAGAATAAGACTAAGCCGGATACCTGGACGCATAAGTGCATTGATTGGATGAGGTCGGAGTTAAAGAAGATGGGCTTTTCTTATGACTGGCAAAGAGAGGTTTCGACCTGCGATAGCAGCTATTATAAATGGAACCAGTGGATATTTCTAAAGATGCTTGAGCGCGGCCTGGCCTACAAAAAGGCCTCTTCTGTCAATTGGTGCCCTAGTTGCGAGACCACCCTTGCCAATGAAGAGGTTGTTGAAGGGGGCTGTTGGAGGTGCCATAGTAAGGTAGAGCAGAAGGAGCTGGAGCAGTGGTTTTTAAAGATCAGCGTCTATAAAGAGCGGCTCTTGGAGGACCTCGGCAAGCTAAAGGACTGGCCGGAGAGGGTCTTGACTATGCAGTCTAACTGGATAGGCAGGAGCCAGGGCCTTGAGATATATTTTCGCTTCAAAGGAAGTGATAGGGTCATACCGGTATTCACTACCAGGCCAGATACTATATTTGGCGCAACCTATATTGTGCTTGCCCCGGAACATCCTTTAGTCAAGGAGATTATTAAGGGTAAGCCGCAGGAAAAAGAAATCTTAAAATTTATTGCCAAGGTGAGTAAAGAGAGCAATATGGTACGCGCTTCTACAGATGTAAAAAAAGAAGGTGTTTTTACCGGTAGTTTTGTGATCAATCCGGTGAATAACGAAGAGATACCTATTTGGATTGCTGACTATGTATTGATGGAATACGGCACAGGCGCGATTATGGCTGTACCTACCCATGATCAAAGAGATTTCCTTTTTGCCAAAGAGCATAAATTGCCGATGAGGGTAGTTATACAAGGCCCCAAAGATATGAAGGAGGAATATGAGGGGGGAGACATACAGGTTAATTCCGCTCAATTTGACGGCCTAGCCAATGAAGAGGCGAAGATAAAGATCGCCCAATGGATGGAGAAAGAAGGGACTGCTAAGATTCAGACCCACTGGCGCCTGCGCGATTGGTTGATCTCCCGTCAACGTTATTGGGGGACCCCTATCCCGGTTATTTATTGCCAAAGATGCGGCCTGGTTCCTGTGCCTTATGAAGACCTGCCCGTCGAGCTACCCAAAGATGCGACTTTCACCGGCGAGGGCGGAAGCCCATTAGGCAAAGTTAAGGAATTTGTAAATGCGCGTTGTCCGAAGTGTAAGGGTCTTGCTCAGCGCGAAACAGATACTATGGCTACCTTCTTTGATTCCTCCTGGTATTTTTTGAGATTTTGCTCTCCCGGATGCAGTAAAGGGCCCTTTGATAAAGAAGAGGCCAGCTACTGGATGCCGGTTGACCAATATATCGGAGGGATTGAACATGCGATCCTGCATTTATTATATTCGCGTTTCTTTACCAAGTTCTTCCAGGATTTAGGAATAATAGATTTCTCAGAGCCATTTATCCGCCTGCTCACGCAAGGGATGGTTTTAAAAGACGGGGAGGTGATGTCTAAGTCGCGCGGCAACATAGTTGATCCGGATTCTATCATCAAGAAATACGGGGCAGATACCCTGCGACTTTTCATCCTTTTTGCCGCTCCGCCTGAAACCGAGCTGGAATGGGATGACCGCGGGATAGAAGGTGCTTCTAAGTTCTTAAATCGCGTCTGGCGCATCCAGGAGAATCTAAAGGATAGCGCCGATCCTCTTCTTATTCGGGCCTTGCATAAAGCCATCAAGAAGGTAAGTGAAGATTTCCAGGGGTTTAAGTTTAATACTGCCATAGCCAGTTTAATGGAGCTAACTAATGCTATCTATCAGTCAGGGGCCAACAGGCAGGTTTTCGAGACCCTGGTTATAATGCTTAGCCCTATTGCCCCGCATTTTTGCGAAGAGCTCTGGCAAATCCTAAGGAATAAAGAGAGTATATTGAAGGCAAGCTGGCCTAAATATGACCTTGCCTTTTTAACGGAAGACAATGTTACTATCGTGGTGCAAGTAAACGGTAAGCTGCGCGCCAAGATAGAGGTAGCTGCGGATATCTCCGAAGGCAAACTCAAGGAGATGGTGCTCTCCGATGAAAAAATAAAAGCCTGGCTTGGAAACACCCCCCCAAAGAACTTCATCATTATCCCCAAGAAGCTGGTCAATATCGTAATCTAAAAAACAAGTTAGAGTTTCCTCCTTGTAGCGTCAGTTAATAATAGAAGGAGGATTGTTTTATGTTTAGCCTTACCCGGGAAGAGCGCCTGGTTATTGTCTTTTTAGCCTGCGTCGCCCTATTAGGTTTGTTAGTTAATTTCCTATCCAAAAATAAATCTCCCCTTAAGTCCTGGGTTACGGTTAATGAAAACTTAGGAAGACTGAATATTAATCAGGCAGATAAAGAATCTTTAGTTGGCCTGCCCGGCATTGGCGATAAATTAGCGCAGCGCATCCTGGATTACCGCAAGGACAACGGCGGCTTCAATACCTTAGAGGACTTAAAAAATATAAAGGGGATTACTGAGTATAGATACCAGAAGCTAAAAGAGTTTCTCTTTTTACCATGAATCCGCTTACCCTTTTGACTATACTCTTTACTGCGGGCATATTCCTTGCCGATAAAATAAGAATTAATCCTCTTTTGCCAGGGATCGTCGCAGTTGTTTTCTTAACCTTAGCCTTAACCTCGGCCTTAACTAAAAGAAGAATACTGTTTGAGCTTTTTTTATGCTGCCTGACCTTCTCAATAGGGGCCTTCTCCATAAAGAATTACTATCAACTTCCTAAGTGTCATATAGCAAGGTACGCCCATTACAAGAGCAGCCAGCCTTATCTCATAAAAGGCTACGTAGATAGCCCCGCGGATATAAAAGAAGGGAGGAGTTCTTTCATATTCCAGGCTCAGCAAATACAGCTGGGTGACGCAAGTTATAATTGCTGTGGGAAAATTTTAGCATATCTAAAAACTAAAAGAAAATTTTGTTATGGTCAGGAATTGATCTTAAAAGGCAGGCTATCAAAGCCTCCTGCCTTCGGAGGGGTGAGTTTTCGCGGTTATCTCTACAGGCAGGGGGTCTATGCCATATTGCATGCGGATTCGGTAAGCCCTGGGATTGGACTTAAGAAAAATTACGCCTTAGCGGCTAAAATATTTGCCTTCTGGTTAAAGGATAGGATAGAGTCCATAATTTTTAAATACCTCACCCGGCTGCCGGGTAGTATTCTCGATGCCATGATATTAGGGGAGAAGAAGCATATCTCTCCTTTGATATATCGCTCCATGATTAAATCCGGGACCGTGCATATCCTGGTGGTGAGCGGTTTCAATGTGGGGATAGTCGCCTTTATCATTATCTCAATATTGAAGTTAGCTCGCCTTAAGAGGCGGCTGCGTATTCTGGTAGCTATCCCTTTATTAATAATCTACTGTTTGGTGACCGGGGCAACTAATCCCGTAGTGCGCGCTACAATAATGGCAATAGTATTTATGCTCTCCTATTTTTTTAAAAGCGAAGCCGATATCTATAATTCGCTCAGCCTTTCTGCTCTTTTTATCTTAGGGCTTAGGCCTGCGCAATTATTTGACGTAGGCTTTCAGCTTTCCTTTGCCAGCGTTTTCTCTATCGCCTATCTTTACCCCCGGATAAAAGCGCTTTTTAGAATAGATACCATAAGGATAAAATACCTAAAGTTTTTACTGGAGACAGGCCTGCTCTCTTTATCCACCTGGCTAGG
>JBAXNZ010000053.1:0-6020 GCA_037133515.1 bacterium | reverse complement strand
GACCAGGACCTGTCCGTCGCAGTTTATGCCGGCACCTATTCCTATGGTAGGAATGTTGAGTTTGTTTGTAATCAGCTGGGCGAGCTTATCCGGGACGCACTCTAGCACTATAGCAACACAACCTGGCCCATCTAAAGCCACTCCCTGCTCAATAAGCCTCTTTGCTGCCTGGGCATCCTTACCCTGCACCTTAAAACCGCCTATCTTATCCGCGGTCTGGGGGGTAAGCCCGATATGGCCCATCACCGGAATCCCGGCCTTAACTATCCTCTCGGTTACCTCAAGGCATTTATCAAACCACTCCAATTTTATAGCATCGCATCCTGCTTCTTTAATGAATCTTTGGGCATTAGCAACTGACTCCTCGATATTAACCTGATAGGAATCATACGGCATATCCCCCACTACTAGGGCATTTTTTACTGCGCGCGTCACAGCCTTGGAGTGATGCAGCATCTCACTCATCCCCACCTTAGTGGTAGAGTCAAGCCCCAGGACTACATTGGCCAGAGAATCCCCCACCAGGATCATATCAATACCCGCCTTATCCACGAGCCCGGCCAACGGATAATCATAGGCGGTAAGCATGGTGATCTTGCGTTTATTCTTTAAATTTAAAATGTCATTTACTGTAATCTTTTTATCTTCCATCTTAATTTATAAAAGTAGTAACCAATAATACTACAGAGAGAAAGATCATCGCCACAATGATGCATATAGTCAGGATGTTATAGGCCTTAGAATTAGTGTAGCTGCCCATGAGCCGCTTATTATTCACCAACAAAAGCATAAAGATAAGTACGAAAGGAAGCAGTAGCCCGTTAGTCGCCTGCGAGAGCAGCATGATCGGTATAAGTTTTACCCCGGGCAGGAGTATTATTATTGAGCCGATAACGATTATAGCGGTGTAGAGGGAATAAAACTGCGGCGCCTCCCTGAACCTGCGGTTGACCCCTACCTCCCAGCCCATCCCCTCGCATACCGAATAAGCGGTAGATAGAGGCAGGATGCAGGCGGAAAAAACCGAGGCATTTAAAAGCCCGAAGGCAAAGAGGTAAAAACAATACTGTCCTGCCAAAGGCTTAAGCGCAAGGGCTGCGTCCTTGGCCGATTCTATCCTTATGCCGTTGGTAAAAAGTGTATTAGCGCAAACCACCACGATAAAGATAGCCACGATATTTACCAGGAAAGAGCCGACAATCACATCCAGCTTGCTGTAATTGTAATTCTCAAGCTTAATCCCCTTTTCTACTACTGAGGACTGCTGGTAAAACTGCATCCAGGGAGCAATGGTAGTGCCGATTACGCCGATAAGCATAAGCAGGTAGTATTTATTGAACTGAAACTCAGGCCTCAGAGAGCTGTGTATTACCTTGCCCCAGTCAGGCTTAGAGATAAAACCGGAAAGTATGTAGGAAACGTAAAAGACACAGGCGAGTAAAAATACCTTCTCCACTGATTTATAGGTCCCTTTGACGATAAGCCACCAGACCAGGATAGCGCAAATAGGGACCAGTATATATTTGCTCATGCCGAACAATTCGGCGCTGGCGGCAATACCCGCGAACTCAGAGATAGTATTGAAGATATTAGAAAATATCAGGACAACCATAGCGTAAAAAGTGACCCTTACCCCGAACTCCTCGCGGATGAGGTCTGCCAGCCCCTTGCCGGTGACCACTGCCATGCGGCTGCACATCTCCTGTATGATGATTAAAGAGATTATGATGGGGATGAACGACCAGATCAGGGAATAACCGAAATGCGCCCCGGCCACAGAATAAGTAGTGATTCCGCCGGCATCATTATCAACATTTGCGGTAATGATCCCCGGCCCCATCACGGAAAGAAAAATGATCAATCTTACCCAAAGACCCTTTAATCCTCTCTTCATTGCTTTGGTTGCGCCTTGATCCTTTTTAATCTACGCCAGGCAATAGAGATGACCTGGCTTAAGATATCGTCAACGGTAATAATCCCCTGCAATACATTGTTATCATCTACTACTGCGATGGCATTATATTTGTATTTTTCCATAAGATAGGCTACTTCTTTTACCCCGGAGTTAAGGTGCACAAAGTACATCTTGGTAAAGGCGGTCTTCTGCACCGGTTCTTTTGGGTCTGCGAGTATTAAGCGCCTGAAATTAGTCGAACCTATAAGACGGTTGGCTTCATCTACTATATAGACAAACTGCGCAGGCTCGACCTTAAAAGAGCGCTCCTTGATCTGCTTTAATACCAGCTCAACCGGAGTCTCCTTAACAAAGGAAATAAAATCGGTGGTCATCAGGCCTCCGGCAGAGTCGCTGGAATAACCCAGAAGCTGCGAGAGCCTCTTAGAATGTATATTCTCCATAAGGGCCAGGAGGCTTGTTACTGTATTCTTAGGCAGCTTTTCCAGAAAGTCCGTAGCCTCGTCAGAGGGCATTGCGCTTAAGACCTCAGCGATCTCTTTAGAGGGTAGCTCTTCTATCAGGCGTTTCTGGGTCTTAAAATCTATATTAGTGAATATCTTGGCCCTGTTGTTCAAATCCAGTGATTTAAAAAGCGCTATCTGGTGGTTCATATTTAAATCCAGGAATATCTCGCCCATATCAGCCGCCGGGATCTTGCCTAACTGTTTCTGGGGAATGTTAACCTTAATGGTCATGCTTACCGGGTTAATAGAGAGCGGCTGGATATGCTTCCAGGAGATCAGGTTTTCCGTTTTGAGGTAAGAGGCGTTTTTATTCAGCATCCCTATCAATAAATCGAATACTTTTTCAAAACCCAAACGCCGTACCAGGCCGCGCGTACTTATATCAACATGCGCCACCATAAGGGAGTAATCCACGAAAAGAAAATGTATATCATTGACCCGGATAACCTTATGATTATAGGTATCCACTACCTGCTGGTCCAGGATATCGCGGCGCAGAGCCAGCTCTTCCTTATTATTGTGCATCTCGCTAAACTTAAGCCTCGAGCCTTCTATCTTAAGGCGCGTCTCCTTGATATCCAGTTCCAATATATCCGGCCAGTTGACTACAGCGTATTTGCGGTTAGGAAAACCCTTGCGTATGATCAATAACGCTGACTGCGGATAGACTTCCGTAGGCTTGACTACGATATCATAGATCCGGCCCAAGAATTCTCCCTGGCTGTCTATTACGGGCCTGTCCATAATCTGGGAGAAGTAAATAAACATCCCCTCTTTTTTTATTCCCTGCTCGTCAATTTTGCTTATCATCTTCTTCTATTATTTTTACTGTTACCTTAGGAAATTTAGCTGCGAGTTCAAGGCCCCTCTCTTTTCCTAAAACAAATATTGCAGTAGCTAAAGCGTCCGCAGTCAGCCCGCTAGAAGCAATCACCGTTACGGAGGTAACGCCGGAGGCAGCAGGATATCCTGTTTTAGGATTCATAATATGGCTATAGCGCTTCTTCTCTATGATAAAATATTGTTCATAGTCTCCTGATGTAGAAACTGCAGTATTGCGAAGCTCCAGATTATCCAATAGGCTGTCTTTGCGCGGATTCCGGATAGCTACCCTCCAGGGTTTACCGTATTTAGTCCCCAGGCAGTAAATCTGGCCTCCGGCATTAATCAGGCAATTTTTAATCCCCTGTTCTTTTAAGCGTTTTACAGCACAATCAACAGCGTATCCTTTGGCAATCGCTCCCAGATCCAGTTTCATCCCAGGAATTTTCAATTCTACCGTATTTTTGTTTTTATCAATAATAATTTTATCAGAGCCCACAAGCCTCAACATCCTCTCTACCTCTGCTTGCGTGGGCTTGTGATACTTTTTATCCGAGAACCCCCACAAATCAAGCAAGGGCCCCACAGTAATATCAAAGGCCCCGCTACTTATCTGCCAGAAATACTTCGCCTGCTCTATTATATAAAAGGTCTCTGGGCTTACTGCCAGGCTCTCGTATTGATTGAGCCTGGAGACTTCACTCTGCGGGTCATATTTGCTCAGCAGCTTTTCTATCCTCTTTATTTCGTTAAAAACTACCTGCGAGGCTAGCTTATCGTCGGAGATTACTTCGACGAAAGTCCCCAGCATAACCCGGGTACTCTTATGTAAGGGTGATTTTTCGCAGCCCAGGATCAATCCGGAAAAAAATATTGCGCAAATAATTAATCTATTGCACATTCAATTCTTTTAAGACTTCGTTTTCCGGGTCAAGGCTTTGCGCTGCCTCAATATAAAAGTTGTATTTTTCAAGGTCTAATTTCTTTTTATAACACTGGGCTAGGCGCGCATTGGCAGTAGCGAAATTAGGCGCCAGGGTAACTGCGGCGTTTAATTCAAGGAGCGCTTTATCCGGATTGCCTCCTATTATCGTAGGGGCCACCAGATAAAACGTCCCCAGGGCCAGGCGTACCTCAGCGAGCTTAGGCGCTAATTCCTTGGCCTTTAGAAGATAGCAGCTTATCTGAGTACCGTATCTGATCTTAGCCAGGATATTCCCTTTTTCTGCGCGCCTGGCGTTTATGGTTCCCAGCATCATATAAGCCAAGGCCGCGGTATCATTATCCTTATAATAAGATAAGGCACCGCCGATTAATCCTTGTGCCTCATCCAGTTTATCCTCTTTATATTTTATATAAGAAAGCGTGATCAGCGCAGGCGCATACTGTAGGTTTTTAGAGATTATGCTCTCTAGTATTGCCTGGGATTCTTCATATCTTCTTCTTCTGCGTAGTACCTCTGCCTTTCCCCAGAGCGCATCCAGGTCATCCGGATTTTCCCTTATTACCCTCTCAAATTTCTCCCAGGCTTCAATATCCTGCCTGTCTTTAAGTAGCTCCAGGCCCTCAACTAGTGTTTTAGGGGCCCTTTCTTTAAAAAATACCCTGTCCAGATGCATTGCCGAGACCTGGGGCCTTAAAAACCAGTAAGCCCTGTTGCTATATAAATACAAGCCTATGCCTACTATTATAATTAAAAATATTAGTCTTCTCATTACTTAAGCCTCCGTAAGCTTATAACTAGACTCGATAGTCTTGACCAGGTCAACCAGTATTGAATTTACCGTAACCGTAATCCCCAATTCCTGGGCCTGCCTGACTATCACTGCATTAATAAAGTCTATCTCTGTGCGTTTTTTTCTTAAGACATCCTGTAACATAGATGAGATGTTGGTAGCAGTCGCCTCGCATACTGCCTCTACCTTAGCCAGGGGATCATCATAAGTAAGCTTTATTTTCTTCCTTTTGGCAACGCGCGTGGCTTCAGTCACCGCCTCTCTTAATATCCTGCGCGTCCATTCCAACTCAATGATCCTGCCGTTAGAAAGCCTGGTTATGGCGGTAAGTGCGTTTATCCCGACGTTGATAATCAGCTTTGACCATAAAAGCCCTTTGATATCGCGCGATATCCTGGTGGGAAGGCCTACTTCGTTAAATATCTGCCGGATTGAGCGCATCTCAACCGGAATCTTACCGTCTATGCGGCCGATAACGGTCTCACCCTTGCCGGCATGCCTGACTTTTCCTATATCAAGGAGGGTAGAGCCCAGGTTAGTCGCTCCGCCTATAACCTTTTCCTGGCCCAATAACTCGCTGATAATTTCGATATTACCGATGCCGTTTTGTAAAGTAAGTATCCTGGTGTTCTCAAAGACTAAAGGCCTTACACTAAGCACCGCCTCTTTAGTATCGTATGCCTTAACGCTGATAATTATTAAATCTGCCCTGCCTATTGTCTGGGGATTACCAGAAGCCCGCACCTTAGCCTGCCAGTTTCCGGAGATGCCTTCTACTATTATCCCCTGCTGGTCTATTTTCTCGGCGCGGCCTTTATCTTTATCTAACAACCAGACCTCCTCTTTAGATTTAGAGAGGAAGGCTGCCAGGAGGCTTCCCATTGCGCCCGGCCCTACTACTACAATCCTCATTTTTCTCCTTACGCCGCAACTGCTAATTTATCCAGCACCTTTTGCGAGTTAAACTCTTTTTCTAGGTGAAAGTTCAAAAAGGAATTCAAGATTAATTCCAGTTCTTTTTTAATCTGTGGGTTCATTCCT
>JBAXNZ010000052.1:0-6097 GCA_037133515.1 bacterium | reverse complement strand
GTTTTATTTAAAAAAGAGATTAGCCAGGGCATTTAACCTAAGGCCTTTTAATTTTGTCCTGGGCAACGGCTCTGATGAGCTCATCGATGTTATTATTAAAACCTTCGTAGAAGATGATGAGAATATTATTACTGCGGATAATACTTTTCTTGAGTATGGGATTATTTCACAAATTAATAACCGCAAGATTATTACCGTGCCCCTTAAGT
This sequence comes from bacterium, assembly GCA_037133515.1. Taxonomy (GTDB): domain Bacteria; phylum Omnitrophota; class Gorgyraeia; order Gygaellales; family Profunditerraquicolaceae; genus VGKF01. The sequence continues at coordinate 5,888 of JBAXNZ010000052.1, read as the reverse complement.
ATTTTAAATATGACCTGGAGGCGATTAAAAGAAGGATAGATAGGAATACAAAGCTGGTCTTTATCGCCAATCCTAATAATCCTACGGGTACCTATGTTACAAAGTATGAGTTTACGGACTTTATCGCCGGGCTCCCTGAGAATTTAATCCTGGTTTTAGACGAGGCATACGATACTTTTATAGACGTAGATGATTTTCCCAGCAGTCTCAGGTACATAAATAATAGAAACGTAATAATACTTAAAACCTTCTCCAAGGCTTACGGCCTGGCCGGCCTTAGGATAGGATACGCCATCTGCCGTCCTGAGTTTAGCGTCTACATGGAGAGGGTCAGGCAGCCTTTCAATGTAAATCTCCTGGCGCAGCAGGCTGCCTTGGCAGCGTTGGATGATAAGAAATTTTTATTAAAGACAAAGAACACGGTGCTGGAAGGGAAAAAATATCTTTATAGCTGCCTGGATAGTATGGGCATAGCATACGTGCCTTCGGTAGCCAACTTTATCCTTATTGACACAGGCAAAGACTGCGTTGGAGTCTTTCGGGATATGCTTAAATACGGAGTAATTGTAAGAGATATGAAACAGTATGGCCTGAATAGTTTTATCCGCGTGACTATAGGCAGGAAAAAAGAGAATGAAAGATTTATCAGGGTGCTAAAGAAGGTATTGTATAAATAGCATTGCCTATTCGGAGGTTATAAATGATTATTGTTTTAAGGCCGGATGCCACAAAGGCACAGGTAAACCATATAATTGAAAAGGTCCAGAAGCTGGGACTGAAGCCGCATGTTTCCAAGGGTACAGAGCGCACCATCATCGGCGTGATCGGCCCGGAGGATGTGCTTAGGGTCACTCCTTTAGAAGTTTTTCCGGGAGTAGAAAAGGTCATACCTGTACTTGCGCCTTATAAATTAGTCTCCCGTGAGTTCCGGCTAGAGGATTCGCTGATTGATTTAGGCAAGGGTGTCAAGATAGGGGGCAAGAAGGTCGTGGTCATGGCTGGGCCTTGCGCGATAGAAGATGAGGATACCTTATACGAGACCGCAAAGCTAATAAAAAAATCAGGGGCGTCGGTGTTACGCGGAGGAGCCTTTAAACCGCGCACCTCCCCGTACAGTTTTCAAGGATTAGGAGAAGTAGGGCTTAAGATCTTAAAGCGGGTAGGCGATGAGTTAGGCCTGGTTACCATAACCGAGGTGATGGACCCCAGGGATGTGGAGCTGGTAGATAGATACGCAGATGTGTTTCAGATCGGCGCGCGTAATATGCAGAACTTTAATCTTTTAAAAGAGGTAGGCTCAACTAAAAAACCGGTATTATTAAAACGCGGCCTGTCATCTACTATCAAAGAGCTGTTGATGTCCGCAGAGTATATACTATCGGAGGGAAATTTTAACGTAGTGCTATGCGAACGGGGAATCAGGACTTTTGAAGATGCTACGCGTAACACCCTGGACCTAAGCGCGGTACCGGTGGTAAAGCAGCTTTCGCACCTGCCGATCATAGTAGATCCCAGCCACGCTGCCGGTAAATGGGGGCTGGTTTCTTCTCTTGCCAAGGCAGCAGTGGCAGTTGGCGCCGATGGTTTGATTGTTGAGGTGCATAGCCATCCTGAAGATGCTATGTCTGACGGAGCGCAGTCGCTCCTACCCTCTAATTTTAATATGCTTATGGAGGAGTTAAAGTTATTAGCAGGCGTTTTAAAAAGAGAGATTTAATGAAACTTTTTAACAAGGCAGTTATTGTAGGCACGGGATTGATCGGAGGCTCTATAGCCTTAGGATTAAAAAAGAATGCCTTGGCCCGAGAGGTTATTGGCATAAGCCGTAGCCAAAAGACGCTCTCTCTGGCCAAAAAAAGAAAGGCGATAGATAAGGGTTCTTTGGATTTGCATATTGCCAGGGGGGCGGATCTGTTAATTTTTGCAACGCCGCCAAGCACCGTGCTTAAGTTAGCGCCCGCACTCTCCCGGATCATCAGTAAGGACTGTATAGTGAGCGATGCCTCTAGCACCAAAGAAGAGATCGTTAAGAGGCTAGAGAAAACTTTCAGGCGTTTTGTAGGCGCCCATCCTTTAGCCGGATCGGAAAAACAGGGGATTAAGCACGCCTGCGCCGATATATTTAAGGGCTCGCTTTGTATTTTAACCCCGACCCGTAATACTGACCAGGCAGCAATAAAAAAAATAAGGGCACTCTGGCTTGGCCTTGGATCAAGAGTAACTTTTCTTAGCCCTTCTGAACACGATAAGGCCTTGTCTTTGGTCAGCCATCTACCGCACATTACTTCCTTTGCCACCATTGGCACAATACCCGCAAGTTACCTGAAATTTGCAGCCAGCGGCCTTAGGGATACCACGCGCCTGGCTGCCTCTGATAGCGGGCTTTGGGCAGATATACTATTAAGCAATAGGAAGAACATACTTGTTGCCCTCTCTTCGCTAGAAAAAAATCTGGCTAGGATAAAATCTACTATCAAGCGCAACGACGTAAAATCCCTGGCCAGGATCCTGGAAGCAGCAATATACAAAAGGGAAATCCTGGGATGATCATTGCCATCGATGGGCCTGCCGGAGCGGGAAAGAGCACGGTTGCAAGGCTCCTAGCCAGGAGACTGGGCTTCCTATATCTAGATACCGGGGCGATGTACCGGGCTATTACCTTAAAGGCCCTGAAAGAGAAGTTGGATTTAGGCGATACGCAGGCGTTAATAGAGCTGGCCCAAAATACTGCCATCGACTTAAAGAATGACCAGGATGGCGCTTTAATAATAACCCTGGATGGCCAGGATGTCAGCAAAGAAATAAGGGAGCCGCGCATCACAAAGTCAGTCTCTGATATTGCCAAGATAAAAGGGGTCAGGGAGGTAATGGTCGCAGTACAGAGGAAGCTAGGGCTACAGAGGGATAGCGTTTTAGACGGGCGCGATATCGGGACAGTAGTTTTTCCCGATGCAGAGAGGAAATTTTATATTGATGCCCAATTCCAGGAGCGCTCCAGGCGCCGTTATAAGGAATTGATAGAGGCGGGCCAACCGGTTAGCTTAGAAGATGTTTCGCAGGATTTGAGTAACCGCGATACCATAGATTCAACCAGGGAATTCGCCCCCCTTAAAAAAGCCCAAGATGCTATCTTTATAGATACTACCAATATGTCTATAGCTGAAGTTGTAGATGCGCTTATAAAATGGATAAATCTTTAATACGTAATTTTTCTATTATCGCCCACATAGACCACGGTAAGTCTACCTTGGCGGACAGGATACTTGAGCTGACCGGGGCCGTAGATAAAAGGAATACCCGCAATCAGCTGCTTGATGATATGGACCTTGAGCGCGAGCGCGGCATTACCATTAAGGCCTCCATGGTCAGGCTCTCTTATCGCAGCCGCAATGGCCAGGAATACATACTCAACCTTATTGATACCCCGGGGCACGTAGACTTCACCTATGAGGTATCGAAGTCGTTGGCAGCCTGCGAGGGTGCGGTCCTGGTGGTTGACGCCGGACAGGGCATAGAGGCCCAGACAGTAGCAAATTATTACCTGGCCTGCGAGAACAAGTTAAAAGTCATACCGGTGATAAACAAGATCGACCTCTCTTCTGCCGATATAGGCCGCGTCCAGAGGCAGATTACCTCTGTCTTGGGTTTCAAAGAAGAAGATATACTCCTGGCCTCAGCCAAGGAAGGTATCGGCATAGAGGATATTTTAGAAAAGATAATCGAAATAGTCCCGCCGCCATCAGGAGAAGAAAATCATTCTCTTAAAGCCCTGGTCTTTGATTGCCGTTTTGATATCTTTAAGGGCGTAGTGATCTTTGTCAGGGTTGTAGACGGCAGGATAGATTCACGCACACAGCTAAAGATGATGCATTCAGGCAGCAGCTATAAGCTGGAAGAATTAGGCGTATTTAAAGACCTGAAGTATTCTGCGGTAGATTCACTCTCCTGCGGTGAAGTAGGTTATTTTACCGCCAATATCCGGGACCCCAGGGAGATTATTATCGGGGATACGGTAACCGACATGAAAAATCCCTGTAAGGATACGCTGCCCGGCTATCGGATTTTGAAGCCTTTGGTATTTTGCGGGGTATACCCGGTGAACCCGGGAGATTTTTCGAGCCTGCGCGATGCCATAGATAAGTTAAAACTTTCCGACGCTTCTTTTGTCTTTGAACCGGAGAATTCGCAATCCTTTGGTTCGGGATTTCGCTGCGGGTTCCTGGGGCTTCTGCATATGGAGATAGTGCAGGAGCGCCTGGAGCGCGAGTATAATTTGAACCTGATACTTACCGTGCCCAATGTCGTCTATCGGGTAAAGACAAAGGACGGTCAATTGATAGATGTGGATACCCCGGCAAAATTACCGCCGCCTCAGGATATACAGGAGGCCCTTGAGCCTTTTGCTACGCTACTGATGATTATACCGGTGGATACCATTGATCCGGTATGCGAGCTGGCTAAGTCGCGCAGGGGTGTTTTTAAATCCAGCGAATACTTAGGCGAGGATAGGGTAAAGGTGACCTTTGAGATACCGCTTTCGGAGATCATCGTTGATTTTTATGACCGGATGAAGTCTTTGACCAAGGGGTATGGTTCACTAGATTATGAATTCCAAGGATACCTTACCACAAAATTAGTAAAATTAGATATAATGCTAAATAGTATGCCTTGCGATGCCTTCTCTTCACTTATACATAAAGATAAGGTTAGTTTTAAGGCGCATGCCTTGGTATCCAGGTTAAAAGAACTGATCCCGCGGCAATTATTCGAGGTGACCATTCAGGCAGCCGTAGGGAATCAGATCCTGGCTTCGGAGAGGATAAGGCCCGTAGGAAAAAATGCTACCAGCAAGTGTTCTGGCGGCGATATTACGCGAAAGCGCAAGCTATGGGATATACAAAAACAGGGTAAGAAGCGGCTTAAACAATTTGGCAAAGTAGAGATTCCTCAGGAGGCGTTTCTGGAGGTGCTGAAAATATGAGTATCAAAGTATCTAAGCGTCAAGGCACGAGAAAGAAGTCGGTACTGCGCGAATGGATAGAATCTATTCTTATTGCTTTTGTTTTGGCTATGGTGATTAGGACCTTTATAGTGCAGGCATATAGGATACCCACAGGCTCTATGCGCACTACGCTTCTGGAGGGGGATATTATATTTGTAAATAAATTCATCTATGGAGCAAAGGCCCCCTTTATTAATTTTAAGTTTCCTGCTATAAGGCAGCCTAGAAGAGGGGATGTAATTGTCTTTATCTACCCTGAGAACCCTAAGAAAGATTTTATAAAGAGGCTGATTGCGGCTGCAGGTGAGACTGTAGAGATTAAGAACGGTACGGTATATGTAAATGACTCTGCCTTAGTAGGCCCGGTTTTTAACCGCATATATTATTACAACCGCGGGGAGTTTGGCCAGGAAGGCCGCAAGATTGTCGTCCCGCAGGGCCACTTTTTTGTGATGGGGGATAACTCTGCCTCTTCGCAGGATAGCCGTTATTGGGGTTTTGTCCCTGCTGGAAATATACTGGGAGAGGCGATGGTTATTTACTGGCCGCTTCAGCGTATCAGGATAATCAAGTGAATATAGCCAATAAGATCTCAACCTTTCGCATCTTAAGCGTCCCCTTCTTTATCGCTAGCCTTATCTATTATTCTCCCGGCAGGGATTACCTTAGGTTTGTGGCCCTGTTTATTTTTTTGTTGGCTGTTTTTTCTGATGCGGTAGACGGCTCTATCGCCCGCAAGGCCAAGCAGCATTCTAAGGCAGGGCTGGTGCTTGACCCGCTTGGCGATAAGCTGCTTTTAGTGGGGGCCTTGATCTGCCTTTACCTGGTTGGTGAATTCCCCGCAGGGATAAAATTTCCTCTTTGGGTTACCCTGATTGTGATAAGC
>JBAXNZ010000051.1:0-6122 GCA_037133515.1 bacterium | reverse complement strand
TGAAATAAACTTAAGAGAGGGGGAGTTTTTTACACTCGATAATTAAGGAATTACCAAGGGCGGGGAAAAGATCAGCCATAATGCCGCAGCGCAGCCTTCCTTTTGTATAAAAGCTAACATAATCAGATTTGAATTCTTTTAGCATAAAACCGTTTTCTTTTAATAGTTTTTTAAGGCTCCCTAACGTGAAATAACGGATATGCCCGGAATCGTATTTTCTGGCAGTTACCTCTGTGAGAGGATTTATACCAAATAAGAGGAAGATCCTTCTGCCTAAAGCAGCTAAATTAGGCGTAGATAAGATTAATACCCCGCCTTCCTTCAATACGGAATATATATTGCGAAGCAACTTATCTGTATCAAATATATGCTCTATTATTTCTCCGCATAACACAACGTCAAACTTTTCTTTTATTAAGTTACTCCAGTCAAAATTCAAATCACAATCATAAACCTTTATACCTTTCTCTTTAGCTTTTTTTATGGCAAATTCAGAAACTTCGATGCCTGCAACCTCATTACCGTTTTTTAAAATCTGCCCAGCGACAAGACCGTCTCCGCAGCCCAAATCTAAAACTGTCTTATTCGTCCCAATCAGGTCCAATAAGATGCGTATTCTTTTACCACTATCTCCTATGAGATAGTCTTGGTCTTTAGAATAACGCATAGAATTAAAAAGCTTATCCATATATTTTATATGCTTATTTACGTACTAAAACCAGGATTGCTGAATGCGGTACAACAATATACTTAGTGCCTTCAAACTCAATTTCCACGCCAGCATTTCTTAAAAATATACAATAATCTCCTTCTTTAGCCTGGAGTGGAAAATAACGGTTATCAACTTTTGTGCTCTGCCAGGGCTCTACATCCAGGCTAGCAGGGTCTGGTACAGGATAACCCGGGCCGGTCTTAACTACGGTCCCGGCCTGCACCTTTTCTTTCTCCTGCACCCCCTGGGGCAGATATAATCCTGTATCAGTCTGGTCCTTACCTTCATCAGGCAGTATCAATACCCTATCGCCTACTACTACCAGTTCATTTTTCATCTGCCTGGGTGTTCTGTAAAATCAATCTGTTTTGCTCTAAATTAATCTCAAAGCGAAAAGACTTCAAGTAAGACATGCCTAATAACCCGTCAAAATCCTTAAACATACTGTCGCTTAAGATTACGGCTGCCGCCACCCCTTTAGCCTGGGCGCCGTCTAAGTCAACACTCTGTAACTCAAGTATCTTTACTCCTACCTCAGTCCCATCTGCCAGCTTCATCTTGGTATCAGACTTGTCAGCATTATTGATATCTAATCCAAGTTCCTTAGCCTTTTTTAGCGAGAGCATCACATTGGAGGCGCCGGTATCCAGCATCAGCTTGGCCTTGACTTTTCCGTTGATAAGCGCATTGACTACGAGATGATCTCCTATACGCAGGGCCTTTACCTCCTTGCGAAAATTCCTGGCCTCTTCTTTATTCTTCTCTAATTCCGCCTCTTTCTTTAAGCGCTCCTCCTCCCAGGTCTGCTCTATGGCCTTCCTAGTTGTCTGTGAAGAACGGGCTATGCGCTCAATCTGATTGCGGTAAAATTTAATCTTGCCTAGATCAATGGTAAGCTCTACAAAATCTCCTGTCTCTTTAGTTATAACCCCGCTCATCCCCCGGCCATTCTTAAGATAGACCGTATCCGCCCAGGCGCGTCCTACAGAAAATAACAAGAGTATGCATAATGATATCCCAAGCAATCCGGTCATAAGGATTTGGCTTCCTTCACCCCGAATAAATCAAAAACCTTAGAAAAATCATAGATGTCCTTAAAATCATTGCGACTGTCTTCTTCGGTCTTACCCAAAAGGCCTTCTTCTATCATATTAAAAACTATCTCTCCAAGATCCTGTGTAGTTTTTATCCCCCAATGTTCAAGGACTACACGCGCAAGAGGCCCATACTGCTCAAGGGCCAGTTCCCTTATTCCCTCCAGGAGCTCTCGGCCGCTCACATGGCCGCTTCTTTTTAATTTTTTTTGCGTAACCAAAAGCGCCTGCATAATGAACTCGTAGGCATCCGGCTTATAACGACTGTCCCTATGAATAATCTCTTCTAACTTGGTTAGGAAATCGGCATTCAACTTACCACCTCAATAACCTTATTCCTGCTTTTATGCCCCTTAACAATCGTAATTCTGTTTTTTGCTATGCCGAGATTCCTGCTCAGGAGCTCTATGGCCGCTTTATTGGCCCTGCCTTCCATTGCCCTGGCCTTTACCGTCAGGAAAAAACTATTTTCCCCGCACTCAACCACTCTCTCTTCTTTTGCCCCCGGCTTAACTTTAACAGAGAATTTCATCTTTTTCTTTATTTGGGCTTTTTAATACCAGAAAGAAGAGAAACTTTTTTTCTTTCAGTATCTATGCGGCTATTTAAATCAATATAATAGATACGCAGCCTGTCCATATGAGTATTTATATTCGGTTCGTTTAACTGCAGGACGCTCTTTAGGCTTTTGATATTAAGTTCATTGATCCTCTTCATCTCATTTAACCAACGATAGATATAATCCGCAGCCTCCCTGGCAGCATCCTCATTGGTAACTGCATTGTATATCCCCAGCATCGAGAAATAGGCGTCTAGTTGCGACATAGTCATAAGACAGGAATCCCACATACTGTTAATCAACACTACATTTTTGGGGTTAACTGCAATAGCCTTGAGCTCCTGCGCTTCCTGGAAGAATTTATTACGTATCTCAGGGAGTTGACTATCCAAGGCATATGCGCTAATACTAAAAGAAATAACCAAGGTTAACGCAATAAAGATACTTTTTTTCATACACCCTCCTTTTAATGATCCCCGCTGCTTCGGGTAGTACTTTAGCGATAAACTTCAAAGTACTACGAAGTGCTTAGCTGCGGGGAAACTACCTCACTTACGGCATGGCAATCTTTGATATAGTAAGGCTGCACTTTGCGACGCTTGAATCCCTGGATTTAGGAGTTATCTGGTATTTTTCTATTATTAAAAGCTTGCTTGAGTTCTCTATATTATACATAAAGCTGATAACCTGCTCCATCTGCGCCTCGCAATTAATATTGACCATGTATTTTTTAGATGTGCCTATATCTTTTATACCTGCGGGCTTTAAGTCTACTAGATACACTGAGGCCTTATTGGCCTGGGTCTCTACCTCTTTGAGGAGCGAGGATATCTCTTCTTCCTCTGATTTCAGGCTGCTTAAGAAAGGGGCGTACTTAGCACTTTCGCTCAAGATCTTGTCTTTTTGGGCCAGGATATGAATATTCTTCCTGACGGTATATTCCTTCTGCTTTATCTCCTCATCAAGCGATTCCAATCTGTGAAAAACCGGATATATTATCATGCGGTCCAGGAGCACCAGAAACATAAACAAAGCCGCGCCATAAAGAATTATCTTCTCCCTCTTAGAGAGCCGCGTCAGGATAGAATAAAGGGCTTTTAGTTTCAGCATTACCTTTCGATATTCTTATTAAGCAAACAGGCTATCTCAAAGTCCGCTACATCCTTATTGCCGTCTTTACGCTTACTGGTATATTTAGTCTTTACATCCTTAAAATACTTGGATTTGCCCATGCTGTCTACAAAGGCAAATACCACTGACATAGACTCAGCGGTTCCCTTGATAGAGAATTTACCTTGTACATCAAAGCGGATATCCTCAAACTGTATCTCAAGCGGCACCAGGTTATATAGCTCGGTTAACACCTCCAGGGAATAGCCGCGGCTTACCAGATAACCTTTTACCAGGCCCATCTTTGCAAAATCCCTCTCCAGCTCCTGCGCCTGTTGATTCAATGGCCTGTATTTCACGGTCAGATTCTTCAGATAAGAGCTTTTAAAGTATACCTTACTGATCAACATGGAGAAGACCAGCACAAATACCGCCAGGACAAATATCCCTGTCTTAACCAGGTCACTGCCCCTCTCTTCAAGTGATTTTCTTAGTTTTACCTCTTCCGGCACGAAATTAACCTTCATCTTCTGCCAGCCAGAAAGAGACGCGATAATATTTAAAAAAGAGAGATTGCGATTGGTATCGGCTATCCTAAGGGCGCCTTCTGAAATAGCCAGGTTTCTAAAATAGGGTGCTGTTCTGATAGGAAAATGCAGGGTGTTGTTGAGCGTATTCTCCAGGTCCTTTACTTCAGAGATGGCTCCGGTAAGGACCAAGAGATTAGGGCTCTTTTCAATATCCTCGCTATGATAGGCCTCAAGCGACCTTCTTAATTCTTCTACAAACCTAGCCAGGTATTTTTCTTTTTCTGCTACTAAATGTTGTATGCCTATGGGGATGGACCTGGCAAATACTACTTTTTCTTTAAAGGCAATGATGAAATCAGTAAAGCTATCGTCTATATGTATGATATCAATCGGGGCATCCTGGTTGCTTAGCCTAAGCATCCCGGGGATAAAAGAGGCGATCCCTTCAGGGGCAAAAAACACCTTATCTAACCTAAGCCCTGCCTTATCCAGTATCTCAAACTGCCGCTTTGCTACGTTACGCTCTACAATTACCAGGAGTATGCGGGTATAGTTATTCTTATAGGTGCCTATATCTATATAATCTATAATAATCTCCTCGCGCGAATAAGGGGTGTGCCTGCCCGCCTGCAGATTGATAATCTCCCTTATCTCCTTGGGGTCTATTGAGGGAATCTCTATATTCCTGGTTATAACCTGATGGGATGGTATAACGCTGACAATATCCATGCCCTTGGTTTTTAATGCTGCGCAGCAAGAGCCAACCAGGCGCGAGATTTCGGGATCCGATAGCCCCCTGATATCGCGGGTGGCAATACTTACCACCTCTAGGGCATGGACAGCTAACTTGGCATGGACAACCTTCAGGTAATTATTGCTGAAGTCTACGCCCAATAACTCTCTTGCCGCTATTGCGGAGAGAGGATTAAGTTTTTTTAAATTGATTCCGAACATATCATTAGCCTTAAATTTGTGACCAATACAGGACCTTTCCTGTCCTGTCTACTACAGATTCTACTGTTGTGGCATATTTTCTCTTCTCTAGGTTAGCTCGACACCTTATCATAAAATTATTTGATTTAGTAGTTAAATTCTGGCTTGCTATATTATCTAGTTGCTGTGTCTGAGAGGGGCTGAGACTAGCGAAACCCATCATTTTAGCTGCAACATCATATGTAGTCTCAAAGAAATTATCATCCGAGGTGCCGGCTATTCCGTCGCTACCCAGGCGAAAAGCAATAATGTTGGCGGCAATATCTTCATCCAGTCCCAAGGCCACAAATACAGGCATATCAGCCGTATTGACATTTACATAACCAGAGCCGTAAACGGTCATATAATCCTTAACCTTCTCATAGGATTTCTGGTCAAAGCCCTTGACCAAAAGGAGCTCTCCTAACACCTCAAAATCAGCATCTTTAGATTCATATCGATAATCCAGGCTCCTGTAATAACGGTCTTCTGCGCCCCCTAACGGCATAGAGAGATCGCTATCGCTATCGCGCCAATCAATCACGCATGCGGCCAGGTCCCGAGCAAGACCCTCGTCGCAATTAAGCAGGAAACGAAAGAGCCGCTCAAGGACTGAAGCTTGTGCCTTATTTATATTTAGCTTTCTCTCTTCATCTATAAGGCCGTAATTACTCTGTTTTCTTCCAGACTGCCAGTCAATATATTCGTATTCTATATTGAAGGCCCCCTCCCCCAGAGGGACATTTTTGAAGGCATTTATGCTATTGCTCCAGGGGTCAGTAAATGAATCATAACTCTTACCTGGCTCCTGCAGCAGGGCAATAGCCTGACGTACCCCTGCCTCAGCAATAAGCCCCAGCTTTGCCCTCTCTTCAAGCCGCTTTACTAGCGCCGCTTTCTGTATCACATTGTAGCTCAGCATCACTGCAAATACAGCTAAAAGGCAAAGCGACCAAAGGGCAATGATCAGTACGCTGGCGCGCGACCTAGCCGCTGACCGGTATGCTGACTGTTTTAGTAAATTTACTGGTATCTTTGCCATTATCAAACTCTAACTCCAGCCTTACCGCAAGAGGCAGGCCTTTCTTAGACCAATCTTCAAGCCAGAGGTATTCCTTAGCTTGTTCATCATAACAATAATAGCT
>JBAXNZ010000050.1:0-6239 GCA_037133515.1 bacterium | reverse complement strand
TTTATTCTATTTTTTTAATGAACCACACAAACTGGACCTGGATCCCCACCAGTTCTATAAAAAGCCCCAGCAGTAAGCCCGCCCGCTATCGCTGCCGCATTATTTGCATATACCGGGAGTCCGACAACCTGTAATTTGCTCTTAGGATCAGCCGTCCCGATGCCGACATTACCGAGTGCGTCCACCGTAAGCGCGGCTTGTGTAGTAGGGGCATTCTGAAGACCAAGCACTGTGCTAATTTCTTTAACACCCTGCAGCGCAACTACTCCGATTCTATCATAGTGCACACCCCATGCTCCTTCCTTTATTTTCAAACTAGATAGCTCACCCTCGCTCCCTTTATCCACTAACTCGGGAAATAGTTGGTAGAATTCCTGAGCGATGACGCCGATGTCTTTCTTTCCGTTAGTTTTCCAATCAAACGAAACTGCGCGATAGTCTTTAAGCCGGTTAAGAACAGAGATTGGCTGTACGTTTTTTTTGAGTCGGGCATCAGACCCCGCAGCCCAGCTATTAGAGTTTTGGGTTATATATACGCCGTTATCTAATTCCGCGTCTAAAATAACATAATTTTCTCCTCCATCCACGACAGCTATGAATTTCCTATTTCCGCTTTTGTACATATTTATTCCGGAAGAAGCAGATGGGTTGTTTGAATCTGTAACAAGGAGTGCACTTGAATTCTCATCATAAATGTAAAGGCTGGCTGTTGCACTTGTCCCTCCAATACCAAGCCTACTTTTAACATACAACACATCATAACTGCCATATGGCGAAGGATAAAAAGTAGTGATAGTAAGTTTCTCTTCTGCAAACCCTAAAGATAATAAACCAACAATAAAAAACTGGCTGACTAACAATGCCTTCAAGGCCCTCTTCATCCCTACCTCCTTGTTTATTATTTTTTAATATAGCATAGCGGTATTAGCTGTCAACATAAATCTGCCAGGACGTAATCTCCGATTATCTTTTTTAACCTAGCCTCCACGAGCTTATTCTGAAGGTCCTCTCCTGACTTAACCGCTACCTTAATATAATTACCGGTGTAACCCTCCCAATATAAGCTATCTTCTTTATAGTGCCCTTCAATAAGTATCTGCGCCTTGGCTCCTATGAGCCTCTGACGGTAATCCAATGCGCAATCTTGTGATAGTTTCTCTAGCCTAAGCAGCCTATCCTTTAATACCCGGGTATTAACCTGATTTTTTAAATTAGCAGCCGGAGTTCCCTTTCTTATACTATAAGGAAAAATATGGACTTTTGCAGGTAAAATTTCTTTAACTAAAGCCAGGGTATTCTTAAAATTAGCCTCTTCTTCTCCCGGAAAACCCACTATAATATCAGTAGTAATGGCTATTTCCGGGATCAGAATCTTTATACGACGGATAAGCTTAAGATAATCCTGCCTACGGTAGGCGCGATTCATCCCCTTCAGTATCTCATTATCTCCGCTTTGCAAAGGAATATGCAGGTGGGGGCATAATTTAGCCGATCTTTTCATTTTTTGCAATAGATCCTCTGAAATATCCCCTGCCTCTATAGAGCTAAGTCTAATACGTCGTAAGTGGGAAATATTTTCCAGAATTTCTATAACATTAATCAGGCCCTTTCTAGGCCGAAGGTCGCCTCCGTATGAACCCAGACAGATACCGCAAAGGACAATCTCCTGAAAGCCGTTTTCTACTAACCTCCCTGCCTCTTGGACAATCTCATCAAGCGACCTACTTCTAGAACGACCCCTCACTAAAGGAACTTTGCAATATGAGCAGCGGTTATTGCAGCCGTCCTGCACTTTAAGAAAGGCCCTGGTGTGCCCTGAAAAATTGCTTATACCTGTTTTAAGGCCTTCTACCTTTTTAGGCCTTACGCCGATCAATTGCAATATCCTGTGCTTATCTCGATTCTTAATAACCCTAGTAACTCCATTAATCCTATTAATCTCTCGACCGTCCAGCTCTGCAAGACAACCAGTCACTATGATCCTGGCCCTGGGGTTCCTACGCCTGGCAAAATTTATTAAGTAGCGCGACTTACGGTCAGCGCTTCCAGTCACTGTGCAGGTATTAATCACATAGCTATCTGCTTTGGCTAAACTCCCCGCATCCCGAAATCCAGCCTCCTGGAAACGCTCCCGCATCTGCTCGGTTTCGTATTGATTCACTTTACAGCCCAAGGTAAAGAACTTAACTGTCTTCATCTAAATAGAACCTGATGAAACTGGCTACGGCTACGGCTGCAGTCTCAACGCGCAAGACCAAATCTCCCAAGGTAGCCGGAATAAAGCCTTTCTTCTTTGCTAAAGAAACTTCCTGGTCAGTAAAATCTCCCTCCGGTCCGATAAAAACGAATATATCCTTAGGCCTACTATCCTTAAGAAGGCCTTTCAATGTCCTGCGCTGCGATTCAGCTAAAGTCAGTATTATCTTTAAATCATACCCCTCGGAGCTAGATAAGGCCTCCTTCATGCCCTCTATAGGAGCAACGACAGGCAAATTGAATCTCTGAGATTGCTTTGCCGCAGAGAGCGCTATCTTTTCCCAACGCCGCAGCCTTGCATCCTTTTTTTCTCTACCCAGCTTTATAATAACCCGTTCAGTCAATAGCGGCACAATATTATCAACGCCCAGCTGCGTAAGCTTATCCACAATATCATCCATCTTGGAGCTCTTAGGTATAGCGCAGGCAATGGTAAGTTTTGATTTGTAAGCTAAAGCTCGTCTTGGAATCATTTTTTCTATACTCAAGGCAACTGTGCCTGTCAAAGACAAAACAGAACAAAGGTATTCATTGCCTTTATCGTCAAAGACAGCCACCTTTTCTTTTAATTTTATGCGCAGGACATCCCTGAGATGATGCGCCTCTGAGCTATCAGATATGCTTATATTATCCCTAGAGATATTCTTTGAGTGCGCAAAAAATCTGTGCATCTATAATCCTTTCCAGGCCAAACGTAATCCTAAGAATACTATGATTAACCCGCAGATAAGACTAAATACCCTCTCACCGACTCTGTTCTTTTTTAATAAAAAAGGCGGTACAATGCCGGCAAGTAAGGTTAGTAACGCCAGGGGAGATATAAAAGTGCCTAGCGCAAAACTCAAGGCATAAAATAAGGCTAGGGGCCAGGAGGTAGAAATTAAGCCTAAGTAAGAGAGCCCTGCCAAAAGCGGAACGCAAGGCAGGAGGCCTGTTATGAGCCCTAGTACCAGGGCGCTTTTTCTATCTCTTTCTATAAAATTACTGTACAGGTATTGGCATGACTTAACCCTTAAGTCCCTGCCGATAGCCAATAGGGCTCCGATCAAAATAATGAAAATCCCTCCTATTATGAATACATACCTTGAGAGTACGCCGGATATCCTATTCTCTACGGCAAATCTTCCTAAAAAGAAGATCAATAGGCTCAAGCCCAGATAAGCAGATAGCCTGCCCAGAGAAAATAAGGAATAAAATAATAGCCCGGCGTTTAAATTCTTTTTTCTCCCCGCAGCATAACAGATAAGCATTGGCCCGCAGCTTACCAGGCATGGCCCAGAACCAAATAACAAACCTAAAATAAAGAAGCTTATACCCGTTTTATTCATATAGCTATAGTTCCTTCTCGGAAAAAACCTCTGCAGTAAATATATAGAGCTCGGTATCCTTATCCTTCCAGGCTGAAGGCGCAAGGCCAGCCTTTTGAACACATAAAGTAGATAGAAACTCTTCTTTTGACCAGCCGGTCTCCGTAGCTACCTGAGGCAAGAATACGCCGCTTTTTAAGCCATTCTTTACTAAAACTCCGTGGGCTCCTAATTTAATCTCATCCGAAGAATTTACCCTCTGCATAGGGGAAAGAACGGAAATCTCTATCTCGACACTGGCTAGCCCTGATAGCTTCAAAGGAATAAAACGCGGATCACCTACTGCTGACTCAACAGCCATATCCCTTACCGTAAGGTATAGCGGCCCTCTCCCTATCAGGTTTCCGATGCATCCGCGAAGCTCTCCCCTTTCATGTAAAGTAACAAATGCCCCACACTCTTCAAGAAGAACACTATCTTTTTCTGATAACTCAAGCTTCTCCCCGGTTTTTAAGTATGTGGCTATGGAATCGCGTGCTATGTCAAGCAGCCTCTTTTTCTGTTTTGCATCTAACATATTACCCTCTCCTTTTTTAAGGCTGGATTCTTCTTCCTTATATATAGCGGCGCTTAGATAGCCTACCACCCTGTCATAATCACCGGTTACGTCTCCTGAATTAGCATATTTCAAGATACTGACGCCTGAAAGGCCAAGCTCCTTTGCATATAATATACCTGTAATCACAGCCGAAATACCGCAGGCCTCGATATTTCCTGAGAGAGACTGGTTATAAAGGCCCTGGGCATCCAGGTTTTTTATATAGGATATGGTTAGCTTATCTATCTTATTAGCCTCTTCATAAGAATGATAGTGCGAAAGATCAGTAGAAGCTACCAGCAGGCATTTCATATCTTTAGTCAAAAGACTCAAGCTGTGAGCAAGAAGCTGGTAATCGCTAAAATTAAGCTTACCTGTTATCAGGGGAACTATTTTAAATCCTTTTAAGGCCCTTTGTAGAAAAGGCAGCTGCACCTCTAGCGCATGTTCCCGCAAAAATGCCTCTGGAATACGCTTTAGGTTAAAGCCTAGCCCTGGTAACCGCTTACAAAAATCAGCATCTACAGCTATATCTCCAAGGGGGGTTCTAAAACTCCCCTTAGGCCAGATGGCGACCCCCTCAAAATACAAATTATGACTAGGCGCAATTATTATCACCGTATCGTACTCTTTATCGCGTATCAAACTGTAGCCGTAAGCCGCTACCCTGGCAGAATATTCATAACCTGCATGCGGAGAAATTAAAAGACGGATATCCCCGCTGGTTTTCTGCACCTGTGTGGTTTTAAGAAGGTTATCTACCAGAGAAGATAATTCTTGCGCATCAGCCGGGTAAAAACTACCAGCCACATTAGGGGCTTTTATATCAGCGCAAAAAGCAGCTGTGGCTAAAACCCAGAAAATAACAAATAACGTGCAGGTGAACCGTATCAATTTATTAGTTCCAGACACCCGAGATCCTTTCTGCGCAAAACTTACACTTTCCTTCTACAATATTTACTTTAGATACCGTAAAACCGGTCCTATTAATAATAATATTCCTGCATTTTGGGCAATAGGTATTTTCTCCGGGGTTGCCCGGAACGTTTCCTATATACACATATCTTAACCCGCAATCCAGGGCAATCTGCCTAACCCTTTCTAAAGTCTCTATGGGCGTAGGATTGAGCGCATTCATTTTATACATGGGAGTAAATCTTGAAAAATGTAACGGCGTATCTTCTCCCAGGTTATCCTTTATCCAAAGACACATTTTAATAATTTGCTCTTCTGCGTCATTATAACCCGGAAGGATTAGATTAGTAATCTCTAAATGTACCCCTTCTTCCCTTAATACCTTTAAGGCCTTTAAAACCGGACCTAGCGTGCCTTCCGAGAGCTTAAGATAATAATCGTCAGTAAAACCCTTTAAGTCAATATTGGCAGCGTCGAGGTATTTAGCAAGCCTCCTTAGTGGCTCTTCGTTGATATAGCCGTTTGAATGCATGATGTTTCTTATTCCCTGTGCGCGCGCAAGCTTAGCTATCTCAAGCATATATTCATAAAATATGGTTGGTTCGGTATAGGTATAAGCGATGATCTTCCGGCCAGAGGCCTTAACCTTTGTAATTAAGTCAGCAGGCTTAAGATATGCATAATCCAGCTCCTCGGGAAGACGCTGGGAAATATCCCAGTTCTGGCAGAATTTGCATTTTAAGTTGCAGCCGGCAGTAGCGATAGAAAAAGTAAGGCTGGATGGGGAAAAATGAAATAGCGGCTTCTTTTCTATGGGGTCGCCGGCAGTCAGGGTAACCGGCTTAGCGTAGACAAGG
Source organism: bacterium (assembly GCA_037133515.1). Taxonomy (GTDB): domain Bacteria; phylum Omnitrophota; class Gorgyraeia; order Gygaellales; family Profunditerraquicolaceae; genus VGKF01. The sequence continues at coordinate 306 of JBAXNZ010000050.1, read as the reverse complement.
GTATAGAGAATACCCTCCTGATTTTCCCTCACCCTGCAGAAACCCCTTGAGCCACTGGGGATAACGCACCTACGGGGGCAAAGCCCGCATTGCACAGACTTATTCTCAAGCCTCTCGTAATACAATGCTTCTTTTAAACTTTCTGATGCACAAAGAGGTAGGTTCTTTAAAAGCTGATTTATGGGGCCTGGCAGATAAATGCAGATACAGATTAAGCAGATAATAAACAGTAGGCTTAAAAATAATCTTGCCGCATTTCTCATGTCTAAATGGTGGAGCAGAGGAGGATCGAACTCCCGACCTTCG
>JBAXNZ010000049.1:0-6285 GCA_037133515.1 bacterium | reverse complement strand
TGACCATATCGTATCCGATATAACCTACCAGGCCTCCGTAAAAACGCGGCAGGCCTTTAATCTCAACCGGCATAAACCTTTGCATTATATTTTTGATCTCATCCAGGGGGTCAGTAGATGTGACGAACCTGCGCACAGTATTTTTACGCATATCCTCTATCTGGATATTCCTGGCCTTGCTCTTAAAGATAAGCGAAGGCCGCGTGCCTAGAAAAGAGTAGCGCGCAATCTTCTCTTGGCCCTCTACCGACTCCAAAAGAAAGGCATAGTCGCCTGTTTTTATCTTAAGCAGCGCAGAGACCGGGGTATCCAGGTCGGCGTTTATCTCTTTATAGACCGGTATAACATTGCCTTCCCGGGAAAGCTCAAGGAACTCTTTTAATGAGGGAGAATACATGTATTAGATGACCCTCCTGTAAAAGCAGGAGCGGTTGCCGGTATGGCAGGCGCCACCCCCAAGCTGACGCACTTTTATCAGCAGGGCATCCAGGTCGCAGTCATAGGCGATAGACTTGACAAGCTGGAAACAACCCGGGGTTGCGCCCTTAACCCAATATTCTTTCCTGGAACGCGACCAGAAACAAGTCTTGCCTAGCTTTATCGTCCTTTTAAGGGCTTCTGTGTTCATGTAAGCCAGCATCAGGACTGCGCAGGCTTTATAATCCTGGATAATCGCCGGAATCAGGCCCTGTTTATCGAATTTTAAATCCTTTAAATTAAACTTTATCTTCTTACTCATAGCGCACGCTTACCCCTTTTTGTTTTAAGTACTCCTTGACTTGTTTAACCGTATATTCCTGGTAATGAAATAACGAGGCAGCCAAAGCAGCATCCGCTCCTGCCTCGGTAAAGACTCTATAAAAATGCTCTAACGTCCCTGCGCCCCCTGAGGCAATGACCGGGATATTCACGCCGGCAACAAGCCTTTTAGTCAACTCTAAATCATAGCCGTCTTTGGTGCCATCATAGTCCATACTGGTAAGCAATATCTCTCCTGCCCCAAGGAGCGCTACCTGTTTTGACCAGGCTAGGGCATCTAGGTCCATTGGCGTCCTTCCGCCGTTAATATAGACCTGCCAGCTGTCTGACTCTTTCTTGGCGTCAATCGCTACTACTATACACTGGCTGCCGAACTTTGCGGCAGCTTCGGCAACCAATTCCGGACATTTTACTGCCGCGGTATTTATGGAGACTTTATCTGCTCCGGCATTCAAGAGATTCCTGATATCCTGGAGGCCGCCGATCCCGCCGCCCACAGTAAAGGGCATGAAGATATTCCTGGCTATCTTTTCTACCAGCTCTACCAAAGTTTTTCTTTTTTCAAAGCTGGCAGTAATATCCAGAAACACCAGCTCATCCGCTCCCTGCTGGTCATATACATAAGCTACCTCAACCGGGTCTCCGGCGTCTTTTAACCCTAAGAATTTTACGCCCTTGACTACCCGGCCCTCCTTAATATCCAGGCAGGGTATGATACGTTTGGTGAGCATTATTTAATCTTCTGAAAAAGATATTTTCTTAAAATCTCCCAGGTATGTTTTCCTACTTTGCCGTCTGTAGGTATACCGTTTGCTTTCTGAAATGCCCTTATCGCACTCTTGGTTTGTTTACCCATCTTTCCATCCACTGCCCCGGGGTTATACCCTGCATTTCTTAAGGCCATCTGGATCTGCTTAACGTTAGGCCTAGATTTTACCTCTGCGACTATTCCCTTAGCTGAAGCTGTAACTACCGGGCCCTGATTGGCATTATTCAAGCCCTCCTTAAGGCTGCTGATCTGTTCATCCTTAGACTGAATCTGCGCTTCAAGCACAGAGATCTGATTCCTTAATCCCTGCATCTCCATATTCCTGCGCCGGCCTGCGCTAGCACAACCGGAAAGCGAAACTAAAAGCATTCCTGCAAAAACCAACAACGCCATCCTCTTTAACATCATTTCCTCCTTAAAAAGGGACCGTTTCCCTTTTTTCCAATTGCCTCTTTCAAGGTAAACCTACCCTCATATAAGGCCTTTCCTATTATCACCCCCCTTACTCCCTGTTTTTCTAATTTCTTTAGCTTGTATATATCTTCCAAAGAAGAGATCCCGCCAGAGGCAATCACTTTTAGCTTCGCGGCCTTTAAGATTCTCTTTATCTCTGCGATATTCGGGCCTTTTAAGGTCCCGTCTTTAGAGATATCAGTGTAAATAATCTCTTTGAATCCTAGCTTTGCTAAGGCGCAGGCAAAACTTAAGGTGTCCTTATTACTTACGTTGCTCTTCCAACCCTTAGTCATTACGCGGCCTTCCCTGGCATCAATGCTTACGATAATTCTATCCTTAAACTTATCCCTGGCCTTTTTAAGAAAACTGCTCTCCTCTATCGCCTTAGTCCCCAACACTACCCTCTGGACACCGCAAGTCAACAGCTCTTTTATGGCCTCGATACTCCTGACTCCGCCGCCAAACTCTATTGGCACATTGGTTTCTTTTACTATTCTTTTTACTATAGCTATATTTCTAGGCTCTCCGGAAAAAGCGCCGTCAAGGTCAACTACATGTATCAACTCAGCTCCCTGGCGCAGCCAGTGCCTGGCAGTTTTGACCGGGTCGCGTGAATATATCTTTTTATCCTTGGCCCCCTGATAGAGACGTACTACCGAGCCTGACTGTATATCTATAGCCGGGATAATTAACATAGCTCTACAAAGTTCTTTAACATACGTAGCCCCAAGGCCTGGCTTTTCTCAGGATGAAACTGCACTCCGTATAGATTGTCCTGCCAAAGGATAGAGCTAAATTCTATCCCGTAATCAGTGGCTGCGGCAGTTGTTCCTTTGTCCTGATTATTAGGATAATAGGAGTGGCAAAAATAAACAAAGGCATTATCCTCTATATTTTTTAACAGGGGGCAATCCCCCTTCTTGATCTTTAGCTGGTTCCAGCCCATGTGCGGTACCTTTAGCCCGGACTTACCATCAAACCTGCTTACCTTTCCTTTTAAAACGTTTAAGCCGACCGAACCCTTTGCCTCATCGCTAGACTTAAATAAAAGCTGCATCCCCAGGCAGATCCCTAGAAAAGGCTTCTTCTCTTTTATGGCTTCTTTAAGAACAGCTACTAAACCCTGCTTTTCTAGCTCTGAAACCGCATCAGCAAAAGCGCCTACCCCAGGCAAGACTATTTTAGCGGCACTCTTTATCGCCCTAGGATCATTGGTTACTAGAGTCTGGGCGCCATTAAGCTGCAGAGCCTTCTGCACGCTGTGGATATTACCCATGCCGTAATCGATTATGGCAACTATCAATCAATCACTCCTTTTGTGGAAGGGACTCCTTTTCTGCGCGGGTCGATCTGCGTTGCTTCGTCTAAAGCCTTACCAAGGGCTTTAAAAATAGGTTCTAAATTAGTGTGCAGGTCAAGATTATGGCTTGAGAGCTTAATGCTCAGGTTTATTCCCATTTTTTTTGCAAAGGCCTCAAAGAAATGATTCGCAGAGGCACCATCATAGTCTTTTCTTTCATAAATCGAAGATGTCGGGTTGACAGGAATTGATACTTCTTCGAAAAACCCTCTCCCGCTAATATCAACGGTTACGTTAGCGACAACATCTTCCATCGGTACTGAGGCATCTCCAAATCTTCGTATACCTTTTTTGTCTCCGAGCGCCTTCTCAAAAGCCTCACCCAAAACTATCCCCACGTCTTCATTAGTGTGGTGTATACCAACTTTTAAATCACCCTTGGCCAAAATATCCAGATCAAATATTCCATGAAAAGCAAATAGCTCCAACATATGGTCTAAAATACCGATACCGGTATCTATTTTACTCTTACCAGTACCGTCAATGGCAAGCTTAACCGTGATATCAGTCTCTTTCGTCTTCCTTTTGATTACTGCGGTCCTTTTTTGCATTTGTTCTCCTTAAAAAACTAAAATTAAAACTGCCTCTGGCGCTTAATTTTAATTTTATCCTGGCCTCTGGCCAGGACCTTAGTCATTTAAAAGCGTACCTTAACCGAGTCTAAGTGTTTATTCAAACCCTCAATCTCGGCGATCTTCTCCAGCGGCTCCCTGGCCTTCTCCAATGCTTTTTTGGAATAACTGATAATATGGCTGCTTTTTATAAAATCTAATACGGATAAGCCGGAGAAGAATCTAGCGGTCCCATGCGTAGGCAAGACATGGCTTGGCCCTGCCACATAATCTCCTACTGCTGTCGGGCTATAAGGCCCTAAAAATATTGCTGCTGCGTTCTTTATCTCCTTGGCCAGGTGCTGGGGATTTCTAACCAAAATCTCAAGGTGTTCCGGAGCTATTTTATTAACAATCTCCACCCCGTCTTCCAGATTCTTGGTTAAAATAATAAAGCCATTGACCCCATCGGCCTGTGCCTTTACCTCTTTAGCCAGGCTTTTAGAATTAGTAATCAGGATAGCCAGGCCCTTGGCATGCTCTGCCTGCGCCCTAAGGTCTGCAGCAATAAACTTCGGTTCGCTATAGCGGTTGGCGATAATCACCAGTTCCGTCGGACCGGCAATCATATCTATACCCACGCAGCCGAAGACCTGACGCTTGGCTTCGCTCACATAAATATTACCCGGCCCTACAATCTTATCTACGCGCGGTATAGTCTTTGTGCCAAAGGCCAGGGCAGCAATACCCTGCGCACCGCCCACGCGGTAGATCTCATCCACCTTTAAAAGGTCAGCCACTACCAGTATATGCGGATTAATATGCCCCTGCTCATCAGGAGGGCTGATCAAAATCGTCTTCTTGACCCCGGCTAACTTTGCCGGCAGTACCGTCATATAAACAGAAGATACCAGGGGTGCAGTACCCGCAGGTATATATATGCCTACCTTTTCAAGCGGGGTATAATTTTCACCCAATACTACCCCATCCCCATCCTTCATCCTCCAGGATTTCTTCATGGTCTTGCGGTAGAACCTGTTGATATTCTCCATGATCACCTTAAGGCTAGAGACAAAATTAGGGCTGATATTCTGATAGGCGCCGGAAATCTCTATCTGGGAGACTTTTAGCTGGCGGGTGGATAATTTTACCCGGTCAAATTTCTTGGTATATTTTATCACTGCTTCATCGCCAAACAGGCGCACATCCTCAATGATCCTGCGCACCTTATCCTCTACCCGCTTTGAACGGATAAACTGTCGGTTATAAATTTTTTCCAGCTGCTTACTTCCGGAGCGTATAATTTTCATCTTAATTTTTTAATTATTTCTTTTAGTTTCTCGACTATATTGTTAAAGTTTTTGGAGTTATTGCCCCCTGCCTGGGCAAAATCTTTTCTCCCTCCTCCGCTGCCTCCCATATCGGAGGCGATCTCTTTAATCATCTTTGAGGCATCTATCCCTCTGTTACAGAGGTCTTCGGTAACGCCTATGGCCGAATAAATCTGCTCTTCAAGGTTGCTACCGGTCGATGAGAATATAATAGAGTTGGTTTTTGCTCTTTCTTTTATTAAGTCTATCGCCTTTCTTACGGAATCCTGATCGCGATGATGGGTAGAAACAATAAAATCAATGCCGGATAAATTCTCTTTATTATTTATATCGCTTTCTATGGAAACGTTTAATCCCCTGTCTCTATGTGCGTGTAATTGTTTTTCCAGCTCCTTAATTAAACTGAGCCTTTTCTTAATCTCATCTGCCAGCTTATTCTTAGGCGCATTTAAAAGCTCAGATACCTGCCTTAGGCTATCCTCTTCTTCTTTTACTGCCTTATAGGCGAAACTGCCTGTGACGGCTTCTATTCTTCTAATGCCGCTCGCTACCGAACCCTCCTGAATAATCTTAAACAGGCCGATCTGGCCGCTTGAGTCAAGATGAGTTCCACCGCAAAACTCCCGCGATATATCGCTTATCGAAACCACGCGTACCTTCTGGCCATACTTCTCCCCGAAAAAAGCCAGTGCGCCTGATTTCTTAGCAGTTGCCTGAGTCATCTCTTTCTTGGATAGTTTAAGATCACCCAGAATAAAATCATTGACTATCTCCTCGACCCGGCCAAGTTCCTCTTGGCTTAGATCTTTAAAATGGGTAAAGTCAAAACGTAAGCGGCCCTCCTCAACCAGAGAGCCCTGTTGTTTTACGTGCAGCCCTAAAACCTTTCTTAAGGCTGCCTGCAATAAATGCGTAGCAGTATGGTTCCTGGCTATAGAGAGGCGGCGAGTTGCATCAACGCAGGCCATTAACTCATCTGCGCTCTTAAAACTTCCCTCTTTGACTCTTCCGATATGCACAATGACTTTATCGAAAATCTTGGTATCAGAGACAAGAAAA
>JBAXNZ010000048.1:0-6445 GCA_037133515.1 bacterium | reverse complement strand
CCGGCCGTGGATGAACAGGGCCGCTACCCCGGCATCCTGGGCATATAGCGCGACCTCCCTGGCATTTATAGAATCTTCATCCCAACCTGAGCGAATTTTAGCCGTAACCGGAACGCTAGAATTCTTGACTATGAGCTTAAGCAGTTGATTAAATTTCTTTGGGTTACGCATTAGGCTTGCGCCCTCGCCGCGGCGTATGACTTTTTTCATAGGGCAGGCAGCGTTAAAGTCCAGGATATCGAACTCATATTGCTTCAATATATCCAGCGCCCGCAGGATAAAATTTTCTTCGCACCCTAATAGCTGAACCCCCAAGGGCCTATCTTTACTCGTAGTAGCCATCATGGCTTTGGTTTTAAGGCTTCGATAACCCAATGAACGGGCATTGATCATCTCTATAAAAGCAAGCTCACAGCCGAATCTTCGGTTAAGCAGCCGAAAGGCCAGGTCGCTTACCCCTGCCATAGGAGAAAGGATAAGGCTGGAATGCAGTTTTAGGTTACCTATTTTAAGCATTGGTGTTCTCGGCAGTGCACTATATCCCCGGCCATCACCTTTTCAATCAACCCTGAATCATTCCTTATCAAAAGAGCTCCATCTGTATCTATATCCAGGGCCTGGCCTTCGCGCGTATTTTTATTAGAGACGACCCGCACCCTCCTGCCCAAGGTAAGATTAGATTTGCGCCATTTATCAAGGATAGCGCCTGCGGAATTCTCCTTTAGATCTAGGTAGTTATTTTCTATCCTGCGCAATATCTCCTGAAGTAATTCTGTGCGGCTAACCTTATCTTTCTTCTGCTCCGCCAAAGAAGTAGCGCCTGCTATTAAGGACTTTTTATCGTTATTGACGTTCAGGCCCAGCCCTATAACCACAAAATGCGTGATATCCGTCTCGGCGCTAATTTCAGTTAATATGCCCGCCAGTTTCTTATTGTGTATAAGTATATCGTTGGGCCACTTTATACGGGCATCAATTCCTGTTACTTCTTTTATTGCCTCGCAGATGCTTACCGCGGCTAAAAGCGTAAGTATAGGAGCTGCATTAGGGGCTATGCGCGGCCTCAAAATCAAAGAAAGATAGATGCCTTTATATTTTGGGGAAAACCACTCCCTGTTGAATCTGCCCCTGCCGCGGCTCTGGCCTTCAGCTATGACAATAGTCCCTTCAATAGAACCCCGCATACCCATCTCTACCGCCACATCCATGGTGGATGAGACTGTATCAAAATACGAGATTCTCTTGCCGATAAACTTGGTATTCAGGTTATGGGTTATTTCGAAAGGAAAGAGCCTGTCCGGGGGAGAAACTAACTGATAGCCCAGGTGCGGGACTGCCGCAATATCATATCCGGCATCGCGTAAATCCTGAATATATTTCCACAGTGTCTGGCGGCTTATTTTTAGACGATTACTAATCTCTTCGCCAGAGAAATAGCCCTGGCTTCTTTTTAGGAGATCCAGTATCTTATCCTGCATGATTACTTTTTGCGGTTATCATATAGCGGAGACATAGCGCGTAACTTTTCAACAACCTGCAGCAGGTGCTCCAGGAGATAATCTATATCTTCTTCTTTTGTCCATCTGCCCAGGGTTATGCGCAGCGAACCGTGGGCGACTTCATGGGACAGGCCAATGGCTAACAGCACGTGGGAAGGCTCAAGGGAAGTAGAGGTGCAGGCGGAGCCGGTTGAGGCGGCAATACCTAACATATCCAGGTTAAGCAACATAGATTCACCTTCAATATATTTTATGGAAAAATTAACATTGTTAGGCAGCCTCTGGGTAGGGTGTCCGTTAAGATAAACCTCGGCTATCTTATCTTTGATTTCTTTAATCAGCCTATCGCGCAGCCTAATCTGCAGGGCAGACTCCTGTTGCATCATTTCTTTACAGATTGAAACCGCCTCCCCCATTCCTACGATAGCAGCGGTATTCTGCGTAGAGGCCCTCCTGCCATTCTCCTGGTCTCCTCCGCGCAGAAAACTCTCTATACGCGTGCCTTTCCTTATATACAAAGCCCCTACGCCCTTTGGCCCGTAGAATTTATGGGCTGATAAAGAAAGCAGGTCTACATTAAGCTCTCCGACATTAACCGGAAGATGCCCTACCGTCTGGACTGCGTCGCTATGGAAATAAACACCCGCGCCTCGGGCGAGCTCGCCGATCTGGGCAATTGGCTCGATGACGCCGATCTCATTATTGGCGTGCATCACCGAGATCAATATAGTTTTATTGGTAATTGCCTTTTTAATTTCCTGCGGGTCAACCAGGCCGTGTTTATCCACCCCAACCGAGGTTATCTTAAAGCCGCTTTTTTCTAAAAACTTAAGTGGCTCACTTATTGCGTGGTGCTCAATCTTGGTAGCGATGATGTGGTTGCCTTTTTCTTTTAAGGCCTGGGCAACTCCCAGGAGCGCAAAATTATTAGACTCAGTACCTCCGCAAGTAAATACTATCTCTTCCGGCTTAGCACCCAAGAATAGCGCAAGGAGCTCCCGGGCATCTTCGATTCCCTTTTTTGCCTCTTGCCCGAAAGAATGGATGCTCGAAGGATTACCGAATTTACCAAAGAAATAAGGCTCCATTGCTCTTATTACCTTAGGGTCAGTGGGCGTAGTTGCCGCGTAATCTAAATATACCCTCTTCATTTTTTAATCACCTCATTTAGGCTGCCGCTACGAAAACCCTCTAAATCCAGGGTAATATAATTATAGCCCAGCCTTTTTAATCCTGCCACTACCAAATTACGCCTCTTAACCAATGCCGGTATATCCTGTAAGGGGACTTCTATGCGGCAGAGATGGTTATGGTGCCTTAGCCTCAGCTGCTTAAATCCGAGATTCTTTAAAAAATACTCTCCTTTATTTATGCGTTTAAGTAATGCCGGCGTTATCCTTTGGCCATAGGGGATCCTGGAGGCAAGACAGGCAAGCGAAGGCTTATCCCAGGTAACCAGGCCAAGCGACTTGCTGGAGCTTCGAATATCCTCTTTACTAAAGCCTGCCTCTGCCAGCGGAGAGCGTACCTTGAAATATTTTTTAGCCTTATCCCCGGGACGGAAATCCAGTTTATCGGATAAATTACTGGCATCCGCTATAAATTTGAGCCTCTTCTTTACGGCGATCTCTTTAAGCGTCTTAAAAAGCTGGCTCTTACAGAAGTAGCAGCGCGTTATGGGGTTATCCAGGAACCTGCGGTCTTTTAATTCTTTGGTCCTGATTATTTTATGCCTTACCCCTAAACCCCGGGTTATCTTTTTAGCAAATGCCAGCTCTTCCTTAGGGTAAGTTAAGGAGTCGGCAGTCACTGCCAGGACCTTGCTCCCTAAGGAATCGAACGCAACTTTTAATAAGAAGGTGCTGTCTGCGCCTCCGGAATAAGCAATCAGCGCCGAGCCCATTTCTTTTAATATGCGTTTTAGCTTCCTTAAGTCCCCCATCTAGAAATGTACTTCCATAGCCCTGGTAGGGCAGATTTTCACGCAGAGCTCGCAGGCAATGCATTTGTTATCGTAGAAGTGGACCTTGCGCGTCAAAGGGTCAACCACCAAGGCATTGGTAGGGCAGATAGGAACACATACCCCGCAATCAGTGCATTTGGTTTCGTTACGCAACACATCCTGGCTTAAGGGCTGAACCTTGACCCCGCAGGATAAGATATAATCCATCCCCTTATTAAAGTCTGCATCCTCACCAGTTAACTCAAGGACCATGAGCCCCTCTTCCTGAGGCGTAACATAGGCCTTAAGAATATTAAACTGCAGGTTATATTCTTTAACCAGTTTATAGACTATCGGCTGGTCAACCAGCCGGTGCGGAAAATGTAAAACTATTCTTTTAGAAGTCATCTCTTAATCTCTACCTCCTCTTTTTTTCTATATTGCCAGCGGCCTTTCTTTTAAAGGTTTAAAGGTATAGCCAGACTCTGCCCCTGGTAAAGGCGCCAAGCTTTCAGTGAGAAGAAAATCGCCTTTCTTAATCCAACTCTTTAGCTCCTCGGCAATCTCCTTGGCCTTGGAATAGCTGGAGAGCGCACCTGTAGGCACTTCCTTGCCGTTGACTTTGATATTTCCTGATTTCAGCTGGGCATAGTTTACCTCGGATACGCTGCCGGGGACCATCTGAGGATAGCTAGAGCTATAATCCACTACCTGGGCGTAAATCTCCTCGTCTTTAGCGGCAGTAAACCTACAGATCTCTTCATCCAATATAGGTATAGGTACGCCTATACCCACGTTCAAGGTAGACCCATAACCAAGCATACTTGTGCCTACCAGCCACTGCGAGTTCATCTGCTTTAAATCTCCGATAACCGCCAGGGTCCCGGCGCCTGCCTGAGGTATACCATTAGGCTTTCTTTTGACCGTAGGGTTATGCTGCGTGCCCTGCCAGGCTATATATCCTATACCTCCGCCTAAAAAAATCCTGGTGCCGATACCGATGGTTTTATAATAAGGGTCTTTTAAAAGTGGTGAAAGCTGGCCTGCAGAGCAATAGTTGGCATTCCCTAGATTAGGCTTTATTGCGCCCATATAGGTATAGATCATCTTATCCGATAAGTTAACCGCTACATTATAATTCTGATAGCAGTTCCTGATATTAAAAAGCACTGCCTCGTTTAAATCCTTGAGATTAATCAAGGTCCCTAGTTTCTTGCGCGGATAGCAGTCCGTCCCGTAAGCAGTAGCCTCTAAACGGATATCGCGGCCCTCCACCAGCTCCTGGATAACATGGCCGCCGCCGTACTTAAATTCTCCCGGGTATACTTTATTACGCGGATCATCGTCGGGGATGGCGGTCGCTCCCAGATAGATATCCACCGCGGCAAAACCGCAATAGGCAGGCACATCATTTAGCCTGCAGCTGCCTCCGCCCAGCTTTATTCTGGGCTTTGAGTGGCCGATATTAAAATAAGCTCCGCTTGAACACATCGGGCCGAAGGTACCGGTAGTAACCACATCCACCTCTTGGGCTGCCTTTTTGAGCCCCTTCTTATCTACCAGGTCAATGATCTCTTCAGCGGTAACTATTACAGCCGCGCCTTTTTTGATTTTTTCATTTATCTCTTTTATAGTCTTCATATAAACTAAAACCTCCTAAATGGAAATAACCTCTTTTATCTGCGGTACCTCCTGCTTCAATATCCTCTCGATCCCCATCTTCAGGGTCATCTGGCTCATCGGGCAGCATCCGCAGCTTCCGGTAAGCTTTAATTTCACTATACCGTCAGCAGTGACCTCTACTAAATCTACGTTTCCGCCGTCAGCAGCAAGCATGGGGCGGATTTTTTCCAGAGCCTTTTCTATCAACTCTTTCATCTTTCCTCCTGTTTTTTTGCGTTCAACTTATTGTTAGTAGATTATAATATCCTGCTTCTTAAAACTCAAGAGTCAGGCTCAGCTCCAATTGATATGCTGAATTTGCCTGTGTATCGCCGCGCAAATACGGCGAGAATAAACTTCCCGAGGTGTCGTCCCTTTCTTCTCTATAGTACCTGCCCGGAAAGAAACAGCCTCCTAAAAAACCCAGCGTAGCGTAATTATTAAGCTTATAGTCGATAAATAAATCCGCTTCGTATCCTAAGTCGGCCGATAAATGTTTCCCTTCTGCGTTAAGCGTACCCACGCCCCTGGTAAAAGACCTCAGATAATAAACATAAAAACCGATAACTGTTTTTTTAGAAAGAGCCAGGTCAGTCCCCAGGCAGGGCATGATCAAATTATCAAAGTCTCCTGCGGCAAAATTCCCGGGCCTGGGGACACCGTAATTTAAGCCCCAGCCTCCTCCCATAGCCACGATAGGAAGCATATCCGAATTGCTATTAGAGACTGAATCCAAAAGATTCCCATTCGAAGGAGAATAGCAACTAAAGGCCCTGTTTTTACCGCTAGTAAGTTTTTCGTCAGCATTCACAGCCATCTCAGGGGTAACTTTATTGCCTGATCCAAGCAGAAACTTTAGATAATGCGTAAACTTCCCGGCCTCGTAATCCAGCCCGGTATAGATCAGGTACCCTGAATGCTCTATATCTTTAAACTGCTGGTCTTCGCTTTTGGCCTCTCCAAAATTACGCGCTAATTCCAAAGACCAGGTAAGACTCCCCTTCTTTAAGTTGTAGGCAAAGCCGACTGTCCCCAGGATATCGCGCTTAATGGGGGCACTAAATGCATTGTCCCTCTTATCGGGGCTTGTATAATCAGCCAAAACCCCCAGATAAGGCCAGAGGAAACTATCTGCGCTCTTTAATTTTGCGTCAGCAGCAAAGAAGTTAACTGCTCCATGATTATAGCTGATTCCCTGTTCTTCATCCTGGCGTATGCGCGGGCCGAGGTGGTTTTTGTGGCTTACATCCGGACGGCAGTAATATATCCTGAAGTCGAAGGGGGCGCTTTCTCTAAGTAAGGTAAAACCATAATTCTCATAGCCGCCGTTTAAAGCAAAGCC
>JBAXNZ010000047.1:0-6564 GCA_037133515.1 bacterium | reverse complement strand
TTTTCGCGGATGCTAACCGGATCGTCATTTAAACCAAGTACACATGCATATTCACATAATGAAGGGCAGACCCTTCCTGTTATCTCAGGAAGGTTATTTGTAGCATCTAATAACTCAAGCGCCCCTTTCCAATTACCGTGAAAGAGATGGTCATTCCATTCCGGGATATAGTTTCCTATTGGGCAGCCCCAATGGCAGAAAGGAGTGCCGCAGTCCATACAGCGCGAAGCCTGTTCCCGCGATTGCTTATCAGGACGTAATTTGGAGACTTCTTTAAAATCCTGGACCCGCTCGCAAGGCTCTCTGTAGAGGCTGTTTTGTCTTGCTAATTTTAAGAAACCTCTTGGGTCACCCATCGAGCGCCTCCGCCAAATCAAGCCTCTCTTCTATCTTTACCCCTTCAAGGATACGCTTATACTCTATCGGTATAACCCTGATGAATTTCTTGAATTCTTCAGGCATATTATCCATGATCTTTTTTGCTTTCCTACTTTTGGTATATTTGAAATGATTGTGCAGCAGGTGATATATTGTATCTTTATCATCCTCTCTCACCGCTTCCAACTCAACCATATCAGTATTGCATTTATCTTTGAAGGTTTTATCTTCGTCATATACATACGCTATCCCGCCTGACATACCAGCGGCAAAGTTGATTGCGGTTTTACTCAAGACGACCACCCTCCCGCCGGTCATATACTCGCAGACATGGTCTCCAACTCCTTCTACAACAGCATACAATCCGGAATTCCTTACGCAGAACCTCTCTCCGGCTACCCCGCAGATATAGGCCTCTCCTGAAATAGCCCCGTAGAAAGTAGTATTACCTATGATGATATTTTTATCAGGTTCATACTGCGCCCTTTTATCCGGATAGATGACAATCTTTCCTCCGGAAATCCCCTTTCCTACGTAGTCATTAGCCATCCCGGAGAGCTCAAACATAATTCCTTTTGCCAGGAATGCGCCAAAACTCTGGCCGGCGATCCCACGGAACTTACAAGTTATGGTATCTTCCAAGAGCACTCCATCGCCGCATCTCCTGCAGACTTCACCGCTTAACATGGCGCCTGTGGCACGGTTGGTATTATTAATCTCCTTTGAAATTTCGACCGGCCTGTTTTTCTCAAGGGAATCCCGGCACAACTTGATAAGTTCTCTATCGAGGACAGAATCCAGAGCGCTATCCTGTTTGTATTTGCAGTAGCGGCCGATATCCTCAGGAAGATCGGGTTTATACAGTATGCGGGAATAATCTATCCCCTTTGCTTTTAAAGGCACAATATCCCGGTTGAGTTCCAGGAGGTCTGTCCTGCCTATCATATCGTCTATTGTTCTAAAGCCCTGGCCTGCCATGATCAAGCGAAGCTCCTCCGCTACAAAACGGAAATAATTGACTATGTATTCGGGCCTGCCCCTAAACCTCTTCTGTAAAATATCATCCTGTGTCGCTACACCCACCGAGCAGTTATTCAGATGGCAGTGCCTAAGCATCACGCAGCCGATTACCACCAGCACAGCTGAACAGAAACCGTACTCTTCAGCTCCCAGCATCGCGGCAATAGCCACATCGCGGCCTGTACGCATCTGGCCATCGGTTTGTATGCGTACCCTGGAGCGTAAATTATTAAGCAGTAAAGTCTGGTGCGTTTCAGAAAGGCCCAGTTCCCAGGGAAGCCCGGCGTATCTGATGGAGCTGCGAGGAGAGGCACCCGTGCCTCCGTCTCCTCCTGAGATCAGGATCATATCCGCATGCCCCTTAGCTACCCCTGCTGCCACGGTCCCCACGCCTATCTCTGAAACCAACTTTACGCTGATACGTGCATGAGGATTGGCGTTTTTGAGGTCAAAGATCAGCTGCGCCAGGTCCTCAATAGAATATATATCGTGATGCGGCGGCGGGGATATTAAAGTAACCCCTGGAGTAGTGAACCTAGTGCGCGCGATTATTTCACTTACCTTATGTCCGGGAAGCTGCCCTCCTTCCCCGGGTTTTGCACCCTGGGCGATCTTTATCTGTATCTCATCCGCATTCACCAGATAGTTTATGGTAACGCCAAACCTTCCGGAGGCAACCTGCTTTATGGCGCTTCTTCTTGAATCTCCGTTAGGCAGGGTGATGAACCTGTTGGGGTCTTCTCCGCCTTCTCCGGTATTGGATTTACCGCCTATCCTGTTCATGGCGATGGCGATGGTTTCGTGCGCCACGGCGCTTATCGAACCGAAACTCATAGCCCCGGTGACAAAACGCTTCATAATATGTTCCACCGGCTCCACCTCGTTAAGAGGGACCGGCTCTTTGTTTTTGAATTTAAGCAGGCTCCTTAAGGTTGTGGGGTCAGTTGACTGGTCATTAATCATGCACGCAAATTCTCTGTACTTTTCATAGGTATTATCGCGGGTCGCATCCTGTAATGCCGCTATACTCTCTGGATTCCAAAGGTGGAATTCTCCGTCTTTTTTCCACTGGTAGACTCCGCCGCTTGCCAGAAACGGTTCCTCTATATCTCTTTCAACATAAGCCCTTCGGTGTCTTTCAATAGCCTCATCCGCTATCTCATCAATACCAGCTCCCCCTATCCGCGATACGGTGCCGGTAAAATATTTATCTATAAATTTACTACCCAACCCTAAGGCCTCGAATATCTGTGCGCCGCGATAGCTCCTAAGTGTGGATATCCCCATCTTTGAGAGTATTTTTAATATGCCGTCTGTTAATGCCTTGCTGTAATTCTTCAGCGCGCTTTTACGGTCTAAACTGATCTCCTTTTTTTCTATAAGATACCCGATTGCTTCGTAGGCAAGATAGGGATTTATACAATCTGCGCCGTATCCAAAAAGCAAGGCAAAGTGATGCACCTCCCGGGGTTCTGCGCTCTCAATAATGAGGGCCACTTGTGAACGAATTGTCTTTTTTACCAGATACTGATGCACGGCGCTGGTGGCTAAAAGTGCCGGCAGGGCTATATTATCTCGATCTACCCCCCTGTCGCTTAATATAATAAAAGAATATCCTTGATCAATGGCGTACTCTGCCTCAGAGCAGATCCTTTCTAGTGCGCGCACAAAACCATCTTTACCGCTTCCTGCGTCAAAGAAAGTATAAATTGTCTTGGCCCTGAAGCTGTTGATGCTGATATCGCGTATCTTCTGGAGTTCCTCATCTATTAATATGGGATTTCTTACCCTGAGTTTATGGCTATGCTCCGGGGTCTCCTCCAGAATATTCTTCTCAGGGCCGATAAAACTTTCCAGGCTCATCACGACCTTTTCTCTTATGGAATCGATAGCCGGATTAGTCACCTGCGCGAAGAGTTGCTTGAAATAGTTATAGAGAATCTGCGGATTCTTTGAAAGAAAGGCATGGGGAGTATCGCTACCCATAGAACCGATAGGCTCTTTGCCATCTTCTGCCATCGGCTTTATGATCAAATTCAGGTCTTCCCGGGAGTAACCAAAAGCCTTCAAGTGCGCTAAGGTATCAACTGACCTTTGATTGCTTATGGCGGTAGCGGTAAGCTTATCAAAGTCAACCATGCTCATGTCGTTCCATTCCCCGTATGGAGAGCGTTCGGATACCCTTTTCTTTATCTGGGAATCTTCTACTATGCAGCCGGATGCAGTATCGATGAAAAATATCTTCCCCGGTTCAAGCCTGCCGGAGACTTTAATCTCTGCCGGGTCTATATTCAAGACTCCTACTTCAGATGCCATAACGCAAAAATCGTTTTTGGTTATAATATAGCGGGCAGGACGCAGGCCGTTTCTATCCAGCACCGCACCGATATGCCGGCCGTCTGTAAAGGCTATTGCCGCCGGGCCGTCCCAGGGCTCCATAAAACAGGCGTGATATTTATAGAAATCCCGCAGTTCCTTACTCATGAATCTATTATGTTCCCAGGCAGCCGGTATGAGCATCATCATGGCATGCTCAAGGGACCTGCCGGATAATACCAGGAGCTCGAAGAAGTTGTCGATGGCCGCTGAGTCACTACCGCCTGCCACAATAACCGGCTTTAGTTTTTCTATATCCGTGCCGAATAACTCACTGGCAATTAGCCGCTCTCTGGCGCTAACTCCGTTTACATTGCCGCGCAAAGTGTTAATCTCTCCGTTATGCGCCAGGAATCTGAAAGGTTGCGCCAGGTCCCAGGTAGGGAAAGTATTGGTGGAGTAACGCGAATGCACCAGGCAGAGAGCGCTTTTGATACTCGCATCCTTAAGATCAAGAAAGAAGCTATCCAGTTGGCCGGGCATAAGCAGCCCTTTATAAGAAAATGTGCGACAGGAGATATTGGTAATATAAAATGCCTGCTTTTGTTTTAATTCCGAGGCGCGGATAGTATTTTCGACCTGCTTTCTTATACAATAAAGTTTTCTTTCTAAGGCTAATTCATCTATAAGATTTCTGTTCTTAGCGATAAAGATCTGCTCGAATATGGGTTGAGTAGCTTTAGCGCCTCCTCCGATATGAGAGTCGTCGATAGGGACGCTGCGCCAACCTAGAAGTATCTGCCCCTCTTCCTTGATGATCTTCTCAAATACTTCCTTGCAGAAATTACGCTCACCCAAATCCTGCGGCAGGAATACTAAACCGCTGCCGTATGAGCCGGGGCCGGGCAAATCAATCTGATTCTTAAGGCATACCGACTTAAAAAACTCATGAGGAGTCTGAATCAGGATCCCCGCGCCATCTCCGGTTTTAGGATCTGACCCCACTGCCCCGCGATGCGATAGGCGATGCAAGACTTCCAGCCCCTGCCTTATGATAGTATTGGACTTCTGGCCCTTGATATTACAGACAAACCCCACCCCGCAGGCATCGTGTTCAAAGGCCGGGTCATAAAGTCCCTGTTTGTTAGGAAAATCTCCTGGTTTCATTTTTTCTTAAAAACCGGTATCTTATCTCTTTTGTGTTTAGAGTTTTTGATCATTGACTTTATTTTTGCCACTAATTTACTCTTAAGTTTAGGGATCTTACCTTTCTCAAGAGCTTGGAGGCAATTATCGAGTTCTTTGTAGCTTAAGCCAATCTCTCCTTCATCAGTCTGGCCCTCCCATAATCCTGCTGTGGGAGCTCTTTGTATTATCTCTGCCGGAATCCGTAACTCTTGCGCCAGTTTCCTCACTTCTGTCTTCAATAGCCCGCCTAAAGGCAGGATATCGCAACCTCCGTCGCCGTATTTGGTAAAATAGCCAATCATGAGTTCGCTCTTATTTCCGGTCCCTGCAACTAAATAATTAAGCGAGTTAGCAAGGTAATAAAGCGTCATCATCCTCAACCTGGGTTTTAGATTGGCTTTTACTACACGCTTGGCACCGGAAAAGGTGCAGCAGAGTTTCTTATACGCGTCAGTCAGGTCAGTTTTCTTGACTCTTATATTGAACTTTCTTGCAACTTTTAATGCCAGCTCCTCATCCCTAGGGTGACTCTCACATGGAAGAATTAAGCCAAGTACATTATCTCCCAGCGCCCTTTTAGATAATACTGCTGTCACGGCAGAATCAATACCGCCGCTTAAGCCCACAATAATACCCCTTTTGTTAGCTTTATGGACTCGCTCTTTTATCCAGTCGCTCATACTATTTGAGAGTTTCATTATTTACCCTCCGGTTTATACTTTCGCGGCCATAAAACCGCGCCATTTATGGCACGGATGAAATCTGGCCGCTCAAGTATTTCACTTGAGAAACCTCGGGCTTTAGCCCGAGGAACTTCATTTTATAAACAGCATCTCCCTGTATTTCGGCAGGTCCCAGGCATCATCTGAGACTACGCATTCTAATTCATCTACGTGCTTGCGCGTATGTTCCATTAAGGCTTTTAGCTCTTTAAAATAAAGCTCTGCGCGCTTTTCATCAACCAGTTTTTTGGCTGCCTCCAAGAGTTTCTCCATTTCATTGGTATTGCGCCTGACGTAATAAATCTTGGAGATCACCTCACCTAAATGCCTCTTTTTATCTTCTAGCGCTGCCGGATCGATCTTAAGGCCTGCGCCCTGTTCTAAATCCGTAAGCTCATGCAGGGTGGATGCAAGAAGATTTTCGTATTTACAACCCGCGGGAACCACTGAGGCATTTACCATCTCCCTTAAGGTATTGGCCTCAATTTCCAGGGTTAAGTTGTACATGTGTATCCAGATATGGTAGCGGGCAATCAGCTCTTCCTTAGAGAAGATCTTGTATTTCTCAAAGAGCTCGATGTTTTCTTCTGCGGCAAAAGCCTCTAATGCCTCATAGGTTGCCGCGACATTCGCTAGGCCCCTTTTCTTTGCTTCTTTTATCCATTCTTCGGAGTAGTTATTCCCCTCGAAGCGAATATCCTTAGTCTTTTTAACGATATCACTGATTACCTTCAAGACCTCTGAATTAAAATCTCGACCCGTACCCTTCACTGTCTTAATTTGATTGGTTACATACTCCAGGCTTTCTGCGATTATGGTATTGATTATGGTGATAGGTGTTGAGATATTCTGAGAGGAGCCCACAGCGCGAAACTCAAACTTTGCTCCGGTAAAAGCAAAGGGTGAGGTACGGTTTCTGTCTGTCATATCTTTATTGAAC
>JBAXNZ010000046.1:0-6610 GCA_037133515.1 bacterium | reverse complement strand
TCCCTCAGAAATAGCCTTTCTTATTTTACGCATCAACTCCAGGTAAAAATATATATTATGAAAAGAGACCAGCATCAGGCCCAGGATCTCGGAAGTATTAAAAAGGTGCCTGATATAGGCGCGGCTGAAATTACGGCAGACATAACAGCTACACTCAGGGTCTAGCGGCGTAAAATCCTCTATGTAAGGAGAGTTCCTGATAACGATCTTGCCAACGCTCGTAAAAGCAGCCCCTGTCCTTCCGTAGCGCGTAGGCACTATACAGTCAAACATATCCACGCCTGCCTCCACGCCCTCCAGTATATCCTGCGGCAGGCCCATACCCATAAGATAACGCGGCTTATCCTTAGGAAGGAGGCTTACGCTAAAGCGGGTTATATTATAACTTAATTCCTTGGGTTCGCCAACCGAAACTCCTCCCAGGGCATATCCCTGGAAACCTATATCTACGAGCTCCTTCACGCAGGCCTTACGCAGCTCTTCATAAGTTGCGCCTTGTACAATCCCGAATAATAATTTACCGTTGCCTTTGAATGCCAGCTTTGAACGCCTGGCCCAATCTATTGTGCGCCGCATCGCCACCTCTGCATGGTCTTTACTGCAGGGGTACTTTACGCATTCATCCAGAGGCATCAGGATATCCGAATCCAAATCCCTCTGTATCTGGATTACGTCCTCCGGCGTTAGAAGATGCTTAAATCCGTCTATATGCGATTGGAATTCCACTCCCTCGTCGCTAATCTTCCTTAAAAGCGCCAGGCTAAAAATCTGGTAGCCTCCACTATCCGTAAGTATGGGCTTATTCCAGGACATAAAATTATGCAGGCCGCCTGCCTTTTTGATTATCTCCATACCCGGCCGCAGAAATAGATGATAGGTATTGGCTAGGATAACTTCTGTGCCGCATTCATCCAGCTGCCGCGGAGAGAGCGCCTTGACTGTAGCCTGTGTGCCTACCGGCATGAAAGCAGGGGTTTGAATTATCCCGTGTCCGGTAGTAATCTTACCCAGGCGCGCTTGAGTTTTTTTGTCCTGAAGCGTGAGTTCAAACATTAGAGTATAAGCATGCAGTCGCCATAACTATAAAAGCGGTATTTATTGTCGATTGCCTCTTGATATGCCTTTTTTATAAGGGCCTCTCCGGCAAAAGCCAAAGTCAGCATATAGAGCGTAGACTTCGGCAGGTGAAAATTAGTTAAAAGGGAATCCACTATTTTAAACTTATATCCCGGATAAATAAATAAATCCGTCTCTCCTTCTCTTATGCCGCTGGCATATGACTCTAGCACGCGGCAAGAGGTAGTGCCTGTGGCAATGATGCGCTCTTCCTTCGAGCGCGCCTGATCAATCAACAAAGAAGCCTTATCAGAGATACTAAAATACTCCTTCTCCATCTTGTGCTGGGTAATATCCTCGACCTTAACCGGCTTAAACGTCCCCAGGCCAACATGTAAAGTAATATAAGCTAATCCTACCCCGCAGGATTTTAGTTTTTCAAGTAACTGCGGGGTAAAATGTAAGCCTGCAGTAGGTGAGGCAACTGAACCGTCATGCTGCGCATAAACCGTCTGGTAATAAGTATTGTCTAGCTCCTCTGCCTCTCTTTTAATATATGGAGGCAAAGGCATTACCCCGTGAGCATAAATATCTTCTGCACTTTTAGCCTCAAAGGTCAATTCATTCCTGGCAGTCAAGCGAGCCAACAGCCCGCCATTATTGAAGATTACCTCTTCGTTTAATTTGACTCTCCCCGGGCTAATCATCGCCTCAAAAGTCAGCCCCTCTTTTCTCTTCAATAACATTACCTCTAATCTTCCGCCGCTAGGCCTCCTACCAAATAGCCGGCAGGGCGAAACCTTACTGTCATTTAAGACCAAAAGATCCGGCGCCTTTATATAATCTAAGATATCTTTAAAAATACGATGCTCGATCTTACCGCTCTTACGCTCTAAAACCAGAAGCCTTGCGCTTTCGCGCTCTTTAAGCGGGTACTGGGCGATGAGCTCTTTAGGTAAATTATAATCGAAATCAGAGAGTTTCATTTTAAGACCGAAATAGTAACACCCGGATAATAATACTCTAATATCTTTTTGTAATCCCGATCCTGCTTAGCCATAAAATAAGCGCCCCATTGACATAGGCCTACTCCATGGCCCCAGCCTATCCCCTCAAAGACCACATCATCCTTGACCACTTTCACTTGGAAATTAGTGCTCCTTATAATATTGGACCCTAAGATATTCCTGAAATCTTTTGCCAGGACTTTAACTTCATCGCCGTTTGAGCTGATAACGAGGCTCGCTATACGGCCGGAATTATTCCTGGAGGCTATCTTTATATCCTTTATCTGCTTTATCTTATAGCCTGCGCTACTTAGCTGCTCTATAATCTCTTTTTTGCTGAATACATAGTGCCAGTTAAAATGCGGTGAGTCCTTACAGAAATCGCAAGCTACCCCCTTTAATGGCAGCATGTCTATATTCCAGAGATTAGAGGCATCTTCAGTATGTCCTGCGCAGGTAGCGTGAAAATAGGCAGGCAAGACCTGGCCCTGATAGGTAAGCACCTCTCCTTTGGTATCCTCTACTGCTTTACTGGTGCGGAAACGCTCAGAGGTCTTTCCGCCGTAGACCTGCGAATAGGTATCAGCTGTGGCGTCAAAATCGCGGCTGCTATTCTCCTTAACCCGCGCTACGGCATAACTCCTGCAGGCTATTGCCTGTGCCTTAAGCGCCTCAGTCGGCCAGTAATGCGAGGCCTCATGATAAAGGACGCCCTTAATATAATCCTCAAACTCAATATTGTTGATTACCAGGATATTATTATCCTCTTTTCTAATCAACTGTATATCTCCCCGAAACATCCTTCCGTCAACAATAATAGCATCAGGGTCATGGCTTTTAATTATCAACTTATTAAGGTAGGATTTAAGCTCACCCAGGAGTATCCCGCCTGAATAGGCGGTAACCGTAGTATTTAAGCCACTGCCGCGATAGACGACCTTATTAGTCGCAGTATCCCAGACCTCGTAAGCCCCCTGCACTTTAAGCCGAAGCGCAGAAGCATCCTGCTTCACAGCCACCCGGATATGCTCCGGCAGCTGGCAAAAGGCAGAACTAACCAGACAAAATAAAAATAAAATTATTAACCCCAGGGTTTTTTTCATCTGCGCGACCACATCCAGAAGATTAAGGAAAGCACTATGCTGGTAAAACTACGCCAAAGATGATTAATGTTTTGCCGATTTCTTGCACTGTTCTATTTCTCCGTAAATGCATCCGCAATATTTCTGGCAATATATTCCTTTGGCCTTTGCCTCTTCATGCGCTTTTTTGAATCCTGGCCTGAAATCTTCATAATAAAATTCAATCCCCGTATCTTTTGCAATCTCATTACCTATATTTTTTAGCATCTCCTGGTCCTGATAAGGACTAACCAACAAAGTCGTAGTAAACGCGCCAAAGCCTTTCTCTTTTGCCTGCTTTGCCGTCTCTCTTAACCTCAACCCCCAGCAGATCTCGCATCTTCCAGGGTTAGCCTCTTTCTTATTCACCACCTGAAAATACTCCTGCGGCCTATATTCAGGATAGATTACCTCTAATCCTAACTCTTTCGCGTATCCTTCAACCGCCTTCTTCCTATTCTTATATTCAGCAAAAGGGTGGATATTGGGATTATAAAATAACCCGCTGGCCACATATCCCTTATCCTTTAGCCGCTCTAAAGGATAAATCAGACAAGGCGCACAGCAGGTATGTAGTAATACTTTCATATACTCAGGATCTTATCATAACCAATAACATCTTAAATCTTTTTACTGCCTTTAATGAATGCGGCTTATTTGCAGGCATAATAATCAGTTCTTCCTTCTTTACCAGATGCTTCTTACCAGAAATATAGATATTCGCCTCTCCGTCAAGTATATAAACCAGGGCATCAAAGGGTGCGGTATGCTCACTCAACCCCTCTCCCTTATCAAAGGCAAATACACTCACCGTCCCGGTCTTTTTATTTATGACCTCACGGCTCACCACCGAACCCTTCTGATACCCTACTAAATCTACCAACTTCAATGCTTTTCCTTTTATATCACTACCCTTTCTCAACCCCATCCCTGCTCCTTTTATTTTGATTTGAATATTTTAATCTCTTCTTTGGGGCCTTCCACTGTCGCATTGCTCAACTGGCTGGAATTAGTCGCTTCAGCGACTGCTGCCTTAAGCTTATCTAATGTATTCTCTGAACTCTCCGTAGCGTTAGAGGTAGTATTAGAGAGGGTATCATTCGCCGGTGCTGCTTTTTTCTTAAGCATATTCTTATATTCTTCGGAGAAGGGGTCGATTATCTTGACTTTCCTGGTAGTGCTAGTAGTAACGGTAGTGCCGGTGATATCCTGCTTCTGTATATTTGCGCCTCCTGCGGTATTCACCATGTAAGGCACTGTACCGCTTAACTCCCTGGCTTTATTCAGGTCAGCTTCGCTATTCACGTAGTCTTTTGTATTGAAATAAGCCAGGCCCCTATTGATATAAGCATCGGCGAATGTTGGCGAGAGGGCTATGGCTTTGGTGTAATCAATGATCGCCTGGCCATATTGCTTCAACTTGGTATAGGCATTACCTCTATTATTATAATATGCTGCCTTGGTAGCGTCTAAGGAGATGGCTTTGGTGTAATCGGCGATGGCTTTGGTGTAATCGGCGGTCACCTTAGTTGAATCCCCCTTATCCTTATAAGCTATTCCACGGTTATAATAAGCTTCGGAAAGTGTAGGTGAGATTTTTATTGCCTTGGTATAATCAGCGATCGCCAGGTCGTAGTTAGCCATTTTTACATAGGCGTTCCCCCGGGCATTAAAATAAGTTGCCTGGGTCTGGTCTAAATACAGGGCTTTGGTGTAATCCGCAACCGCCTTGGCAGTACTCCCTTTATCATCATAAGCGATACCGCGGTTATAAAAAGCCTCGGTATAGAGAGGCTCTAATGTGATAGCATTATTAAAACAGGTGATCGCCGCATCATACTTTTTGTCGGTAATATCAGCTTTCCCCTCAGCCAGCCACTCCTGCGCAGTCTCGGCAAAGACATTATTCAGGCTAAACACAAGCACTAAACTCAATAGCAGAAATAGTCTTTTCATCATGACCTCACCATCACCAATAACATCTTAAATCTCTTTATAGAAAAATAGAACCGTCCCCTATTTCTCACATATCTAGAACACTTGTTAGTTACTTCGGCAGCGAGGAATTAATCTGTTCGATATTTTTATTATAGCTTAACCTGTATCCCAATAAACATAGCAAAGTGACAAGAATAAGTACCAGGATAATCCCCACTATCTTAAGCTTCTTCTTCAGTGCCATCCTATTTCCTGTCTTGTCCTATTATTTTCTGGCTTTGCCTGCGCGCACTGAAAATTTTTGCCGTCGGCTGCGGTTTACTTCGTCGCTACGGGAGAGCCTGTATCGGATTAGCGTCCTACGCTCCTCGTAAATCCTTGCCGACTAGCGATTAATAATGAGGTGCCAAAAATTTTCCTATGTGCGCTCCAGCAAAGCCATAAAATTTAAAACAGGTCCGCTTTTCCGATTAGTCTGGAAAGTATTTCTATCTACTCTTCAGAATTGGCTTTGGTGTTCTGCTATTAAATGTTGCCTTTAATTTAAGTTTAAAGTCTTTATAATAATCCCTTTTATCTATTTCTATCTTCAGCTTCTTTGTTTCCTTTGCAGAAAGATTGTTAATAACTGTTTGTTGTCCAGAATCAAAATGTATTATAAAAGCAGTGCCTATTTTACAATTCCCTGCTGATTCTAATTCTTGTTCTTCTGGCATAATAGAAATTTCTACTTCTTTAGGATGCATTGCTACTACATTGATATCATAAATTGGATTTGAACTTTTATTTGTCAAATAAACATAATAAGACTCTTTTCTATAAGATTTGCTATTGCAATTTATTCTTTTTTCACTCGGAGATATCTTAATAACTGAGAGGTAGTTATTCCAGCAATTACTTATTAAAAAGAATAGGAAGGGAAGAAAAAAAGTAGTTATTAATACCGTTAGCCAATTATCTTTTATCCAGTCAATTAAAATGGTCATAAGTTTTTTTCTATGAATTATTTTCTTCAATAAATGTGGTATTTTTTATAGGAACACTTTCCCGATTAGCTCGGAAAGCGTCTCCTCTACTTAATCAATACTTTAAAAATTGTACCCTTCCTTGTCTTATCGTATTTTAAATTCCAGAGCTTATTTAAATTGGGGTTCCAAATATTTTATAATTTTATTGTAGCCAACTTTTTTATTTAACTTAATGTCAAAAAGTAAGGCTAATTTTCTCAATCTGTCTTTGGCTTCTTCCATATTTTTATCTCTTTGTTCTTGATTTAATTTTGTATCACTATTAACGAGATTCTTTTGGTAACCATTATTTTTGTAAGTATATATTGCCTTTTCATAAATTTTTTTCATTTTTTCTCTCAATATTGGTATATATTTGGCTCGTGCAATAAAATTTGTCACTTTGCAAACTATTAAAATAAATATTAAAGATAAAATAGAAAATAATATCAAATGTTCATTCGAAGACATAAAAAATGAA
>JBAXNZ010000045.1:0-6682 GCA_037133515.1 bacterium | reverse complement strand
CGGGCTTCAGGGGTATCGTCATCAAATGGGGAGATGAAGTCCAGATACCTATCTTGGACCTTTCCCAGGACAATCCCTTGTTTAAAGACGCTGACATTGTGCGCTTTGTTTCAGTAAAGTTGATGAATGAAGATGAAGCCAAGAATAAAGACTGGGTTGGCGTAGATAACCAGGGTTTTGTAACCGCTTTTATTCCTAGAAGGCCATTAAAAGAGATGGAGTTATTAGCGGATAAAGGCTTATTGCAGCGCCGTGAAGACGGGCTTTATGGCGGGATCAATATCGGTAGCGTTGCAGTATCTTACGATCTATTAGAAGTCCTCTTAGAGGAATTTAAAGATGATGTTTTAAATAAAACAGCCAAACGCGGCGACCGTCCTGATCTTGACCCGCAGTTCTTTACTGCCTTATGTATTGCCTCAATCAATGATCATAAAGCAAGAGAATCTGCTTGGCAGGAATCGATTGCTACTGTAAAGGCTATGCAGGAAATGAGCGTAAAGATGCCTGATATACTAGAAAGGATTCTTAAGGTTCTGGCTAGATTTAACCAGGCATACAACCGTCCGATCAAGATCGCGGCAGTGGATTTCTTGGACCTATACTGGGCAGATATCGGTCAGCATGCCAAGATGTTTGACTTTTTTACCTTAATTAATCAAGAAGGCCCAGAAGCAGAGATAAGCCGGGCTCTTGCCGGTATAGAGCCTAAGCGTGATGCCAATGGCAATATAATTATCGGCAATTGTCAGATCAGCCCTGCGATCAAGGTAAGAAATTCAATACTTATTGATGTTAAGCTTACAGGTAAAGGCTCTATAGAAAACAGTGTTCTTATCGCAACCGAGACCAAAGACATCCAGGCCTTAAACGCCTTTGATTTCCAGAGTATTGCCCCGGCAATAACATTAGAAAATAGGGCAGGCACATATAAGTGTGTAGAAGATAAACCTATTCATGCAAAAGAGAATATGCGTTTGACTACTCTGTTTATGCCTACCTACGGCACCCATCTTATGCAGGTCAAAGAAGATGATGACTTACGTAAAGATGATATTTATGGCAAGGCAAAGGATGGCATAGAACCTACTCCTATCCACGGCAATGTCGTTACCTTTATTAAAGCCCATGAAGATATGGAGAAATTAAGCTATGGAAAATTACTAGAACAAAGGGCAAAAAGAACAGAAGAGGTCAGGGCGATAATAGAAAAATCCAGCAGCCCCCTCACCGCCTACCCCCTCCCAGGCTCCACTAGGGAAAATGCTTCTCAAGAAGCCTTAGAAATTATCACCTTAGGCAGAATTAATGACACTAAACTCTGGCAGATAGCCACTCTGGAAACTCCCTGGGTCAAAGAGGTATTAGATTATTACTTAAGGACTAATCAAATAGAACATTCTAATAGATTAAAGATATTGGTTGATTCAGGACATTTAAGAGCCGGGCCATTAACTAAAGCCTATGGCGTAACCTTAGAAATAGGCTCAATCGAATGGATGCTGATCTCTTCTAACCATGCAGCTGCCTTGATCCATCTGAATAACCAAGGCACTTATGAAGAAAACATCCTTGCTGAAAAAGCCTTACAGAAAAAGACTTCTCCTACATTTACCTATCAGCCGGTTAACCTACCCTTAGAATTAGAAGCTGTTTTTACTCAGCTCAAGGAAAGAACTCAAGACTCACTTGTTGATGATACCTTGGAATACTTGCCTGTTGCCGGATACTGGGTTAATGCTCGTTATGCCTTAGGTACTAATGACATCAGGTCTAATCCTAAGGCAATTGTCTCCAATGAAACCTTTAGCCTTTTATTATCCGGCTATCTTGCAAGTGGACTCTTTAGCTTTGATAAGCAAAACTACGATCCTCTAACAATAGCTTACCTATATATGCTCTCTTATTTAAGGAGCCTTCCTGTAGAATCCCGTAATGCAGTAAGGCAGGAACTTAATACCTTAACCAGTTACTCTGATAATCCTTTAGGAGAGAGACTGTTTAAGGAAGTAAATTTAGATTTGGATTTAGTTATTAAAGATAACTCAAAGCTCAAGTCGTTAGTCATCTTAAGGGATCAGGTAATAAGCCGCATTAGGGCGCTACGCATCGCCACAGAAACTTCCGGCATCTTACTTCAGGATTTAAATATTTTCTTAAAAGAGCCTAAGGTATTTGAGACTCTTTTAGGTTTACGTTTAGCCGCAGTAGTAGATAAAGGTATCTATATCCAGGAAGAGGAAGCTGTTATTAAGCGCATCTTAGGAGTCTTTGACCATGTTGACGGTTCAGCAGTAAATATCTTTAACTTAGCTGATAGCCGGCTTTATATTTATGATGAATACAAATCCAAAAAGCTGGCTTCAGAGCTCCTTAATCAGGATAAAATAGCCTTAACCAATGCCGGTATAGAGCATATTATCAATATGGATACGGCCAGGCAATCCGGCATTTTCCATGATATAGCTACCCAAAACAATAATGCAAACCCTGAAATACTTAGTTTCTTAATAGAACAAATAGCCAAACCATTATTAACCAGCAATGAGTATGAACAATTCACCTGTTGGGATATGGCCAGGCGCATCTGGCGTTCCGCAGGTTTAGGTAGTCGCTTCTATGAACTTGAGCGTCCTAACGTGGATGTAGTAGCCATGGCTACCATAGACCGGCCTACAGCCACTTTAAACCAGATCGAGGCGGAACTGGAGAACTGGAGGATATTTAATCGCAGGGCAGTCTATATGCTTATCGATGACTCTGGTGTAACCCGTCCCGGCAAACCCCAGACCCCCAACTACAACCTAGACATCAATATCAAGAACTTTCAATACCTCAAAGCTAAATATGGCGATAGTTTCATTCACTTGACCTATGAGAACAGAGACCATGATCAGGCAGAGTGGGCTAAAGCTACATTAGAAAGGCTGCAGGCTAAACTATCCGCCGGAAACTTAGAGCAAGTCTTTATTACAATATTTAAAGATAATAATCTCTTTGATAAGGCTGATCCAGCCAAGATCGATCAGCAGGCCTTTATCAAATACATCAACAATAATATCTTCAAGCATATCTCAGGGGTGCGCAACTACACTTTCTTAAAAGCCTTAGGCTATCGAGTTATGAGCGAGGATGATGATGCTCCGTCAGAGACTTATGTGGTATTGCCGCGTCTCTTAGAGGAGATAAGGTCTAAGCGCCAGCAGGCTCGCAATCAGCATATTAAGATTCTCCGAGAGGAAGCTTCAAAGATATTAGGTCAAACAATTACCTCCGAAGCTCAACTATATGAACTTTGGGCCAAAGAGACTGATACAGATAAATTAGCAGAACTTAGTAAATTAGAGCAAACTTACTTTGGCTATAGCGAAGACGGAAAGCAGGGCCTTATACCTCAGGCCTTAGAGCAGATCCGCACCTACTCCAGTCACTATATGGACAGCCGCTATAACCGCACCCATCAGCGTTATGAAGGCTTAAATCGTGCCCAGGCAGGCCATGATCAGGATGGCCGTATACTATATAAGGATATGCCGGAGTATCTAGTTTCGATTAGCGACTTCTACTATAGCGTTAAGGAAGGCCGCCATGAAAAAGAACACGGCGCATTCATGGTCTATCCGGTAAACATTATGGGCAGCGCTAAAGATTTAGGCAAACAGGTAAAAGATACCAACCTATCCACCTTCTCCAATAACTTACGCGGGACCATAGCCATGCCTACTACTAAGGAAGAAGCCCTGGCCAATGCCGAAAGGACCATTGACTACATAGCTTATCCTTTTATCAATGACCATGATACCTCAGGCATGGCCCAGTTCATCCGCTATCTCTTAAGTAGCTCCAAGCGCTGGTATGATTTACAGCATACCCACCAATCAGCTTTAGTAGTTGAATCAATCAGAGGATTTACTATCAGAGGCTATGTTATTTTTAACCGTTCTATATTTCGTAACTTTATCCCGGGTGTATCAATAGGAAGAGAACTAAGGTTAGAAGAACCTCCTTATATTGTCTGGGTCAAATCTCCTATATTTAACGGAAGCCTTACTATCTCTTTAGGCAAGGTTGCCGGCGCCCAGCAGCGTCAGGTCAATGAGCGTAACTACTCCATCAGCGAGCAGGATTACACCGAGATCTTAGGCACTGCAGCCAGGCGTATCTATGAGAAGGCAGTAGAGAACTTCTACGCCTATCTAACCACTCTACCTTCAAATCATCCTTTAAGAAGAGAAGATAACTACTACGGTCGTTCATTGCTTTTAGGTGAAGAATACATTAAAGAAGCTAAGGCTTTTGCCCTGACCGAAAAGGAAAAAGAGCACTTAAGAAGTGAACGTAACTTCCGGGCTCAGATGGCCACTACCTTAGGCATAGAAATAGCCAAGATAGAGAAGAGATTATCCGAAATAGAAGACAAAACCTCGCAACAAGCCCAAAAACTTAAGCTTGAATTCCAGGATATGAGTTTTATCTTTGCTCAGATAGCTGACTGGTTTGATTTGTATAAGATAATTGAGCGAAATAAAAATTATTTGCCTTATTCTATAATGCACGCTTTAACCGGGGAAGATGTCAGGAAAGATGTTAAATCTGAATCTGTCAGATGCCGCGATACTAAAGAAGCCGATGCCTTTGCTGAGGCAAAAGAGATTATCGCTTCCGGTAAAGTAAATAATGAAAGCGAATGGGCTAAAGTATCAGAAGATACGGCTTGGGTAAAAGAAACATTAGATTACTATAAGCTTATTGATAACGAAAAGTATGCAGAAAGATTAAGAGAGATTGTTAAAGCTGGACGTTTGCGCACGGGGACACTTAAGAAGGCATTCGGCGCAGTTATTAAAGAAGAAGAGAATAAATACTGGATCTTGATTGATACCAGCGATAACAAGTACTTCAAGGACATATTCAAACATAGGAATACCGACTACTTATACCGCTTAAAGATAGCAGACAATAAGCTTTTTTACCAGAAAACCATCCCTCAACTTACTATAGAGAATATTAAGGGTATTTCCATCGCCACCTTGGCAATCTGGACCGATAAAGAAGAATGGCAGGAGAAAGATATTACCCTTGAGAATAAGAAAGAGATAAAAGACAGCCTCTGTGATGCCATCCGCCTGGAAGTCGAACCTGGCCGCTATGTTTTCATTGAAAAGAGCCGCTTCCCCGAAGATAACCAGGAGTTTTTTGCCGCGGCAGCGCCAAAAGCCTACGAAGAAAGTTTTATAGATACAGTAGAGAACAAAAAGATCAAAGACTATGTCCAGAAAGACGGCGAGGCTATTGCTCTCTGGGCAGTCTTAGCCAACGTCGCCCAGAAGACGCAATCCTCCAAAGAAATGGATGATCTCTTAGGAACCAATGCTAACCAGGCGCCCAAAGAGATCTACAAAGAAACAACAGCATCTAGCGCGGTAGGGGCGGTGGTGGGTGGAATGGGCAGGGTTGTCGCAAGTTCTGCCCTTACTGAATTAGATAAAGAGATTCAGAAAGCATGGAGTCAGAGATGGGATAGTGGCGCATTCCTGATAACTCCCGAGCAAATGCAGCGCACTAAGATTCAAAGAAAGATCGGCCCGTTTACTACGCGTCTTACTCCTCATGAAAAGAAATTACGTAGAATGGATTGGGCGGATATGCCGGTAAACCTGAATTTACCTCTTAATCCGGATAGATTTAACTTTAGCAAAATCAAGCCCCAAGAAATACTAAAAGATGGGATTAAGCTTGGAGGAAAGAATTGGAGGATCATCATTAACGGTTCTCCTAACGAAGAGTTTACGTCTTTGTTAGTCCCTGAGGAATTATTTAGCCAATTCCTTTATAAAGAAGATATAGCGGCTTTAATAGATTTCTTAAAACAAACGAGTGCCACAGTGCTTTATAACAGTCTATGGGCCGGCGCCAGCGTTAACAGTAAACATTATCAGATATATTATTCGTCAATGTATGCATTCAATTTTGCTAATCAGGCTGACTTAGAATGGATTAGATTCGGAGATATCAGTATAGCTGATTTAAAAGATTATCCCGCGGATATCTTTGCCATAAAGGGCAATAATGACCAGGGGATTATTTCCGCCTTATGGTTAGCAGTCAATTATTTCCAGGAAAAAAATATGCCTTTTGAGATCGCTGCTAAAGGCAATGTTGCTATAGTGATACCTACCGGTAAAGAAGGGCCAAGTGTATTCCAAGGAGCTCCCTGGGGAGCGCCGGAGAAATTAGGGTTAATTAATGTAATGAATAAAGATGTATTTGACGCTTTGACCTACGAAAATATCGCAGATTCAATGAAAGAAACCACATTAGCGAATGAAAAATATGAATTATTATTTAGGGAGTATGAAGAGATATTGCGCTCTAGCATTGTTATTGGCTCAAGCCCTATCAGAGACAGCCTTAGCCGGAATATAAGAGCCGAGGTTGATAAGGCCCAGAAAGAAAATAGGGGAGAGTTGTTACAGGGATTTATTCAGGGTTGGCAAAACCCAAGCGAGAGGAGTATTCACAAATATAACCGGGCCCTGGTTTTAACTACCGATTTAAAAGTCAGTCTGCCTTTTGGGTTGGTAGAGATTGATGTATACGCGGTATTGAGCGCGGCTAATGTGATTTTAATCGCGCCGAAAAATATTTCCCGGCAAGGGGTTTATTATGACATCAATAACAA
>JBAXNZ010000044.1:0-6716 GCA_037133515.1 bacterium | reverse complement strand
AGCTTACCCCTGATCCACTTTTCTATGTATTTTCTATGGAATCGCCAGTCTGTTCCTATCTTAAAGGCAGGTATCTTTCCTTCGCGGGCATACCTGTGCACAGTTAAAAGATGCAGCTGGAGGTATTCCGCCACATCCTTAGCAGTCATGATATCCTTATTTTTATTTGCAATATAGTCTTGATCCATCATCTTAGAATGTAATTATAGTATAAAAATAGATAAAATCAATTGATATTTAGACTAATCTAGAGTAACGGGTCGTCCTGAATCACCGCCAGAATATCTCCGGGGCGCGCAGGGTCGCCTTCGCTTATGGCTATCTTAAGCAGAATCCCTGAACAAGGGCTGGGCAGATTAAAGGTAGCCTTATCAGTAGCCAGCTCTACCAAATCGTCTTTTTCCTTAACCCTATCGCCTTCTTTAAAATACCAGTAAGATACAGTCGCTTTTTCTATGCCCTCTCCTAATTCAGGTAAGACTACCTTTGCCATATTAAGGCCTCCTAATCTTTAAGAAAATACTTCCTGAAAGCTTTTAATTAAATTTTCTTTTAAGCTGCCCATCTTCAATTCTCTGCCTAAGATCTCTTCTGCGCAAGCCATCTCTATATCCATACCACAAGGCTTAATTAAGCGGAATCCGCCTAAATCATCACTCTTAATATTAATGCTCAAGCCGTGAAAAGTTATCCAGTTTTTGATGGATATGCCTATCGATGAAATTTTCTTATTTTCCACCCAGGCGCCGGTTAATCCCTTGCGCTGCCCTGCGCATATACCTAGGCCGGCAAAGAAAGAAATGGCTACCTGCTCAAGCTGGCGCAAAAATAAATTTATATCTTTCTTTAAGTATCCGAGATTAAATATGGGATAGCAGGTAATTTGTCCTGGACCATGATAGGTAATATCTCCCCCTCGCTCAACGCGCAATAATCCTATCCCTCTTTTCTGTAGCTCTTCCCGAGAAACTAAAAGACTATTCTCTTTGGCAGCCCTGCCTAGAGTAATAACCGGGTAATGCACGCAGATAATAAGGGCTGATTCCAGCAGTCCTTCCTTAACCTTAAGATGAGTTTCTTTTTGTAAGGATAGGGCCCGCTCGTACTCTATTAGACCTAAATCAAATACCTCAAACTCCATTTATCTTCTTAATGCCTCTGGGATGATTTCAGACAAGGTAGGATGCGCAAAAATAGTATTTTTTAATTGAAGGGCTGTAATTTTATTCTGCATAGCTACAGTTAAAACGCTGATTAATTCTGTTGCCCGCGGCCCGATAATAGAGGCACCCAGTATCTCTTTTGTACTCTTTGTTGAAATTATTTTAATAAAGCCCTCTGTTTCATCCAGTATGCGCGCCATACCGCAAGCCAGAAGGTCAAATCTATGCACCATTATCTCTTTTCCTTGGGCCAAGGCCTCTTCTTCGTTTAGGCCAAGGCTCGCTATCTCAGGATCAGTAAAAATACAGCTGGGTATAACGCCATCCGCTTTCTTAGGGCTGTCCGGATTAAGCATATTTTCTACGGCTAAAACCCCCTGATAGCTTGCTGCATGGGCCAACATGGAAGCGCCGGTGCAATCTCCGGCTGCATAGATATTTACTATATTAGTCCTTTGGGTTTCATCGACGAGAATCTTGCCTTTGTCTAGCTTTATTCCAACCTTATCCAGGGTAAGGCTTTCGGTATCAGGGGCCCTGCCTATACAACAAATACTCATTTGGTAATCACCTGGATTTATAGCCCAGGCATCCGTGTTGGCATTAACCTTAATCCCCTTCTTTTTAAAAATAGTCTCTAGCCTTCTGGATATTTCTTGATCCAAACCTGGTAATATCCGCGGCATAAGTTCAACTATAGAGACTAAAGAGCCCAGGGCATTAAAAAGGCTGGCGAATTCGCAGCCGATAACCCCCCCTCCTATAACCAGCAGCGATTTAGGGATCTCTTTAATTTCTAACAACTCATCGCTGGTTAAAGGCCTTGGGTTCAGGTTAGCTAGGGCTTGCGGTATATACGGCCTTGAGCCGCAGGCAATCAGGATAAATCTGGTATTTAGCTTTTGTCCGGCTACTTCCACAGTATCAGCCGATAAAATCCGGGCTGGGCCACTTAAAAGATCTATGCCTTTAAGCATAAGGCTTATGCCGCTTTGCAGTTGCTGAATAATAAGCTCTTTTCTTTTCTGGATTTGTGAAAAATTAACGGCAGGGGTTGCGACCTCTATGCCAAAGTTTTTAGCTTTCCTTATTGAGGAATAAATCTTGGCAGACTGCAGGAGTGTTTTAGTGGGGATGCATCCTAAATTAAGACAGGTTCCTCCGAGTTTATTTTTTTCTGCGATAGCGACTTTTAGGCCCAGTTCTTTAGCTCTTATCGCAGCATTAAAACCAGCCCAGCCTGCGCCGATAACTACCAGGTCATATTGCATAGCTATATCTTAATAGCCTTGCACTGCTCTCTAAGACGGGCTGCGCAACCAAGGAGCGCATCTTTCTCCTGCTCATTTAAATCCAGCTCTATAATCTGTTCGATGCCGGATTTACCCAGGCGGCAGGGAACACCTATGCACAGATCCCTGATCCCGTATTCGCCATTAAGGTATGTTGAAACACCTAAGGTGCGTTTTTCATCCTTTACTACCACCCTAACCAGCTCTGCGATTGCTGCCGAGGGAGCAAAATAAGCGCTTCCGCTTCCAAGCAGAGAAACTACTTCTGCCCCGCGGCCTACTGTCTTTTGTATGAGCATGTCTACCCGCTCTTTATTTAGAAACTCCTCCAAAGCTACTCCCTTTATATTGGTAAATCTAGCCAAGGGAAGCATCCCTTCGCCATGCGAGCCAATAACTATAGCTTCAATATCCCCGATCGCAAGATTCAACTCTCCGGCAATCAGGTTAACAAACCTAGAGGTATCCAGGGTCAGGCCCATGCCAAAGACCTTCTCTTTTTTAAACCCGGTTACCTCAAAGGCCAGGCGGGTCATAAGATCTAGAGGGTTGGTAACTACTATTAAGATAGCCCCGGGGCTTAATTTCTTAACCGCTCCAGCAGTCTGACGTATTATCTCGGCATTTTTATTCAGCAGGTCTTCGCGGGTCATCCCGGGCTTTCTGGGAAGACCTGCGGTAATCACCACAATATCAGAATCAGCTATAGCAGAGATATCATCGCTGCCTTTGATATTATAATTTAGCCTTAATATAGAGCGGCTGTCCTCTAAATCAAAGGCTTTACCTTTGGCAATACCCTTGACTATATCAACTAGAATAACCTCACCCAGCCGTTCTTGGGCAATACGCAGTGCTGAAAGGCTTCCTACATTACCTGCACCAATTATGCTTATCTTCATTTATTTAGAGTTTTGATAATGGCATCTGCCATCTCTTGAGTACCGACGCTGGTGGGGTCATCGCGGTTAGATTTTAAATCATAGGTTACAGACTTGCCTTCTGCTAATATCTTGCTGACAGCCTCTTTTAGATTCTTTGCGGGGAGGTTTTCGCCTAGATACTCTAGCATCAGCACCCCTGAAAGAATCATTGCCGTAGGATTAACCTTATTCTGCCCCTCGTATTTGGGTGCTGCGCCATGCACAGCCTCAAATACTGCCATATTTTTACCGATATTTGCCCCTGGGGCAACCCCTAATCCTCCGACCAGTCCGGCGCAAAGGTCTGAAATAATATCCCCGTAGAGGTTAGGCAGCACCAAGACGTCATAATTATTGGGTTTCTGAACCAGCTGCATTGACATATTATCTACTATCGCTTCTTCAAAGAGTATCCTGCCTTCATAGTCTTTTGCAACTTCGCGGGCTACCTTTAAAAATAGTCCGTCGGTAAACTTCATGATATTGGCCTTATGCACTGCTGTTACTTTTTTGCGGCCGGCTTTTAGGCAATACTCAAAGGCAAAACGCACAATCCGCTCTGAGGCGTATTTAGAGATTGGCTTAATGGAAATGCCTGAATCAGAACGTATTTTTTTCTTGCTAAGCTCCTCTATTTTTTCGATCAGCTCTTTTGTTTGGCTAGACCCTTCTTCAAACTCAATGCCGGAGTACAAATCCTCGCTATTCTCCCTGATAATCACCAGGTCTATATCCTGATAACGGCTCTGCACGCCTTTATAAGATTTTGCCGGGCGCACACAGGCGTAAAGGTCCAACGCCTGCCTGATTGCCACATTAACCGAACGAAATCCTTCCCCTATCGGAGTAATAATCGGGCCCTTAAGGCAGACCTTATTCTTTCTTATGGATTCCAGGGTAGACTCAGGAAGAAGGTCTCCGGTCTCCTCCTTTGCCCCTGCGCCTGCAAGCGCTCTTGACCATTTTATTTTTACGCCAGTAGCATCAATGCATCTTTGCGCTGCCTCTGTAACCTCTGGCCCGATACCGTCACCCGGTATTAATGTTATGTTATGCATTTGTTTTAAAATTTTAGCTCTTTGTATTTCTTGAAATAATTTACCGCACCACCCTCTTTTAACATCTCTTGCATAAAGGGAGGAAGCGGCTTTATCTTCATCTGTGTATTCTTAGTGATATTTTTGACCAGGCCTTTATCTAAATCTATATCCAGGCTGTCGTTTTCGCCTATCCCATCAGTATCCACTTCTACTAACGGTAGCCCGATATTAAAGCCATTGCGGTAAAAGATACGCGCAAACCTCTTGGCCAAGATAGCGGTGATACCCGCCTCTTTTATCACGAGCGGTGCCTGCTCACGCGACGAACCCATGCCAAAGTTATCGCCCGCTACTATAACCGAGGAACCGGGAGTAATCTTTTTATAAAATTCAGGGTCAATATCCTCCATAATATGCTTGGCCAATTCTCTGATATCGGTAATGGCAAACTTATACCTTCCAGAAATGATAACATCCGTGTTGATATTATCTCCAAGTTTAATAGCCCTGCCCGCTATCTCCATTTTTTATAGGTGGCGGAATTCATCCGGATTTTTGACTTTAGACATCGCCACATCCATGCTGATACGGCCCTGCTGGAAGAGCTCCTTCAAAGACTTATCCATGGTCTTCATGCCGTATTGGCTGCCGGTCTGCATCAATGTAGGTATCTGCTCAATCTCTTGCTCGCGGATAAGATTTCTGATACCGGGGGTGCCGATCATAACCTCGGTAGCCAATACCCGGCCATGGCCGGAAGCAAGCGGAAGCAAAAGCTGAGAAACAACTCCTTGCAGGCAATCTGCCAGCTGCAACTTTACTTGTTGCTGTTGATGGGAAGGAAAAACATCAATAATCCTCTCGACGGTCTGTGGGGCATCGGGCGTATGCAGAGTTGCCAGGACTAAGTGTCCGGTCTCAGCGGCTGTAAGGGCAGTTGAAATCGTTTCTAAGTCGCGCATCTCACCGACTACAATCACATTAGGATCCTGCCTGAGGGCATGCCTAAGCGCCTCGGCAAAAGAATGCGTATCCGCATAAACCTCTCTCTGCTTAACGATGCTCTTTTTATTGGAATGCAGGAATTCTATTGGGTCTTCGATACAGATAATCAGGCACTCCTTTTCGTTATTAATAAGATCGATCATTGCCGCCAAGGAAGTAGTCTTGCCTGTCCCGGTAGGTCCGGTCAAAAGAACCAGCCCATTGGGTTTACGCGCCAGGTCAACCACGTTAGAAGGTAGACCTAAACTCTCGATGCTGGGTATAACCAACGGCACGCGCCTAAAGGCAGCCTCGACTGTGCCCCTTTGCATATGAATATTTACCCTGAACCTGTCCATTCCTGGAAACGCAACCGAAAAATCCAACTCCAGGTTTTTTTCAAACATCTCCTTTTGCGGATTATTCAGTACGCTGTATATAATCCTCTTTAAATCATCCTTGTTTAAAGCAGGGTAATCCATCCTGTACAATCTTCCGTCGATACGCAAGACCGGCGGTTCTTTTTCGGTCAGATGCAAGTCTGATGCTTTTTTTTCTATGCATAACAAAAGCAGGTCCTTAATCTCCATAGCTCGACCTCCCTATTTTAAATATTTATCCGGATCGGTTATTGTTCCCTTTATTGCCGAGGCAGCTACTGTTGCCGGAGAAGCCAGATAAATAAAGGCGTTGGGGTTTCCCATGCGGCCCTTAAAATTCCTGTTGGCAGAAGAAATAACTATCTCTCCGTCAGCAGGTATCCCATTATGCGTGCCTACGCAAGGCCCGCATCCCGGTGCAACCACGACTGCCCCAGATTTTACGAATATATCGATGATCCCTGCCTCTATTGCCCCTAAGAATATAGAGCGTGAGGCAGGGGCAACAATTAACCTTACTCCTGGGGCAACCGACCTAGATTTCAATACCCTAGCGGCAATCTTTAAATCCGTAAGCCTGCCGTTGGTGCAGGTGCCTAAAAATGCCTGGTTGATTTTTATATCCCTTAGTTTTGCTGCCGGTACAACATTATCCACGCTATGTGGCCTGGCAACTAAGGCCTTTAATTTAGAAACGTCATACTCCAATACGCGTTCGTATTGCGCATCGCGGTCAGCCGTCACCGGCTTTAACCTCTTGCCCTTAGGGATTTTTTTTGATAACCAAGCAAGAGCCTTTTTATCAACGGGCATAAAGCCTGCTTTTGCCCCCATCTCTACCAGCATATTGCAGATGGTAAAGCGGCCGTCCATATCCAGATTATCGATTGCCGGTCCGCAAAATTCGATAGCTTTATACGTAGCCCCTGCTGCT
>JBAXNZ010000043.1:0-6731 GCA_037133515.1 bacterium | reverse complement strand
GCCAGACTGAAAGCGGCTTTCCGGTTTTAGAGGCCAGGCCTATGCCGACCAGTTGGGTTTTATCTGCAAGTTCCGCAAAAAATACCGCACCGAATGTTGTAATCAATACTCTCCAATACATATTGTCTCCTTCTTAAATATTTAAAAAACCTCTGGAGGCTTTTTCTTCCTTCCTGCCCACTGTCCCCCGGTCAATGACGCGCCGGTTAACCATAAAATTGCTGCCTGAAAGCCCTTTGAGATATTTCTTGATCTCCGTGCTTAAATCGGTTAATTCTAACAGGCTAAAAGTCATCTCCCTGGTATTATTCACTATGGCTATCGATAAACTCATCAGCGGGATATTAGTGATCTTTCCGCTCCTGTCCTTGGTTACGATAAAACCAGCCTGATTATCTGCCTCTGAATAAAATCCCGGGACTTTTGTGTCAAAATCATCTATAACCTGTCCGGCTATTGCCTCTGCATGGGTAAGCCTGGCAATTACCACGAAATCATCGCCGCCGATATGCCCTACAAAATCATCCTCTGAGCCGTTTTGCTTGACGCTTCTTGAGATAATCGCTGCCGCCTCTTTTATCACCTGGTCTCCGCGGATATGCCCGTATTTATCGTTATAGGATTTGAAGTTATTTATATCGATGTAATGGAAGGAGAATTGTTTGCCCTCTTCTATCCTCTGGGTGAGCTCTTTTTCTATGAGCTTGTTCCCGGGAAGTTTGGTAAGGGCATTAGCGTTAAAATGGTGAGCTGAGCTGCGCAAGGCCAAGACTATCCTGATCTCTAAATCTATAGGATCAGGCGGCTTAATCAGGTAATCATCCACCCCCTGCTCTATGCTTAATAGGTCGCGCCTTAGCTGTCTTTTGTCGATTAAAACAATCGTAGGTATATAAGAGGTAAGGAAATCGCCTTTTATCTTTTTACATATCCGAAGGCCCTGTTTATTTTCAAAAGAGGCGTCAATAATAAAAAGGCTGGGGTTTTCCTTCTTCAGATACTCTGTTGCGTCCTGGCCCTCCTCTAATATTACCACCTGGTATTCCCAGGCCTTCAATAAATAAACCAGGATCTCGCGCAGCTTAAGATCAGGGACTGCCAGGACTACCTTAGTATCTATATGATGCTCCATAAAAGAACCGGGCTTTCTCTAAAACTTAATCTGCAGTTCAGTCCTCAAGTATATAGACGGATCCCTGTCTTTATAGAAATTCCCCGGAATAAAATATTCTCCTAAAAAATAGGTAGAGACATTTTTATTGAAGGCATAGTCCAGCTTTAACTGAGGCAGATGCCCCCTATTTTTACCGCTTCCGGAGAATATAACACTGGAGGCAACCTGGGCATTGGCCCTTAAGAAATTGTACCAGAGGGAAAGCTTGGTCTTTTTAGTGGGTTTTAAAAGCAGCTCTAGCCTGTATGCCTGTAAATTGGTCCAATAACCGGGTATCCCTGTTTCTGCGCTGATACTGGAGACATATAACTCCGATATCCAGGGATAGCGCGAAAAAAGCGGATCCCAACCTTCGTTTTTGATATTACCTTGCTTATCTCCGGAAAGATAGTTGTAGCCGACGCTGACAGCAGGTTCCCAGACAAAATCCTTAAAACTTCTATCTATATAGCTATATCCGCCAAAACCCCTGCGGTTATTATGTCCGTAATGCCCAAACTGAGAGGCAAACTGCCCTCTGAATGTCCAGGGAGAAAGATTATATTTAGCAAATGAACCTATGGTGTTAAGCCTTGTCTTTTGCGCCTGATAGCCACCGCCGCCCTCCTCCTCCGCGTTCTTAAAAATATAAT
The DNA here is from genome assembly GCA_037133515.1 of bacterium. Lineage (GTDB taxonomy): Bacteria > Omnitrophota > Gorgyraeia > Gygaellales > Profunditerraquicolaceae > VGKF01. Next base: position 4,925 of record JBAXNZ010000043.1, on the reverse strand, counting down.
AACCATCTAATGCCAGGTTTTTGACAGCCTTATTCTTCCAGTACAACACATACCCTTCCTCGTCGCTGACATTTAAGGACTGCGGTTTTTTATCCTCAAGCCTGTTGCCTTCGACATTGATGAGTTTTGTCCTGTTGATTACCGGTAGGAACTCTTCGTCCCTGGGGTCATTCATGTAGACGATATCCAGGGTGTTTTTATCATCAATCTTCCAGCTGGCCTTGGCAGCATTAAAATAGAAAGTCCTTGAACCATCCTGCGGCGTACCGTCCATAATCAAGAATCCCTCTCCGTATGTGCCTAGAAAATCCTGCCTGCCTAAACGTAAATCAACCGGCAGGTCCAGGAAATTCTTGACATCCAGATAAAGGTTATCAAAGACCACTTCGTTTATATCAAAGTGATATCCTTTTTTCCCGGCGGTCTTATCAGGTACGGATGCGGTAGAATCTCCAAAATAGGTATAGGCCTTGAATTCATTAGTAAGCTTTGCGTATAAACTTAAATCCTTTCCGTAATCAGCCTGTCCCCAGAGCGAAGTCTTGACGCGAAAGTAATTACGGTTATCCAGCTGGTCATTATCCATATCCTTCCAGTTGGGCATATATTCATGCCTGATGCGCCAATAAGGCCCCCACTTAAGCTTTAATTCCGCAAAGGCAGGGACAGAAGAAGAAACTAACACCAAGGCAAGAAAAACCAAAATAAGCCACCTTTTTCTCATCTCTGCCTCCTTAATTAGACTTGCCTTCCTTCAGTAAAAAACCGCGGTTACCAACGCTATCATCTCTTGATTTAAAAGTGGCCCTTCCACACACTTGCCCGGTAATTTTTTCTCTTACGCGAAGACCTTGCTTTTCATATAGACGATTTAACTCATTCCTTAATTTTTCCGCCTGTTTTTTTAAGTCCATATTCTCTCTTCTTAAAACCATCAGCTTATCTATACCTTCATCTGATTCTAAGGCTATCACGCTTTTCTTTAACTGACTTATACTGTAATTGATATTATCCAGCAAAGAATAATTCTGTTCTTTGAGGAAGGCAATATAATTAAAGACCGAAATAATAAATACGCCTATTATGGTTACGGAGATCCCTAAAGCAGCTGCGGCAAGCATAGTCTTATAATCCTTCACCTAAAGCCTCCTTTGCCTAGCCGGATTACCCGCACAGACGCCTGTCCAGCAATAAAGACAAAGTTTCTCTCTAGACAGGCCTACTGCTTCTACCATATCCTCTACCCTCTGATACCTTAGGGTAGTAATCCCTAAATCTTTGGCGATCCAATCCACCATATTTTTATATTCCTTAGAATTAACATCTAGGTATTTGCTAACGTTTTTTAAGTCTCTGCCCTCAAGGCTATGTATTGCCTTACGCGCTGCAAGCTCATGAATACTGCGCGTAGAAAAATTGAATCTGCACGGATACATAAGCGGCGGACAGGCAGGCCTGACATGAATCTCTTTAGCGCCGTTATCCCAAAGTTTTTTCACGGTAAAATTCTTAAGCTGCGTACCCCGGACAATAGAATCTTCGCAGACCACGATCCTCTTACCGCTGATTATCTCTTTTATGGGGACGAGTTTCATCTTGGCTATCAGGTCGCGCGTCTCCTGCGAAGGAGGGGTATAGCTCCTGCCATAACCAGGCGTGTACTTAACTAAAGGCCTCCTGAAAGGCTTCCCTGATTCCATAGCATAACCAAGGGCATGGGCAATCCCGGAATCCGGCACGCCGGTAACCAAGTCTACGCCAATATCCTTATCGCGCCTGGCAAGTAAACGTCCGCAGCGTTCCCTGACTATTTCCACATTTATTCCTTCGTAATTTGAAGCAGGAAATCCGGTATAGATCCAAAGAAAGGTACAGATCTGCTCCTTATCGCCTCCGGCTCTCTTCTTTAACAGCCCCTTATCGCTTAATAGTACTATCTCGCCTGGACCTAGGTATTTGGTTATCTTAAAATCGCTATTAATCATTGCGCTGGTTTCAGAAGTCACTGCCCAGGCATCTTTACGCTTTCCCACAATCAACGGAGTATATCCCAACCTGTCTCTTGCCGCATACACTCCGTCTTTGTTTAATAGTAATAGCGAGCAGGAACCCTCTATCTTGGCAAACATCTTTTCTATCCCGTCCACTAAGTCTTTGCCCTGCGTAATCAACTTGGCAACCAGCTCAGTGGAATTAACTATCCCCTTACTTACTTCACTAAAAGAAGCGCCTTTCTCCATAAGTTCCCCAGCCAGGCCTTCGGCGTTCTCTATAAAACCGTTGGTAACAATGCAGAAAGGGCCAAAGCGGGATTTAATATAGATGGGCTGTTCTTCAGAGGCGCTGATTACGCCTATACCCTTATTCCCCGGCATGCGTTTATAATCTTCAAAGAACTTAGACTTAAACTGGCTCTGGCTGATATTGTGGATCTGGCGGGTAAAGTCTTCTCCCAGAACTGCCAACCCTCCGTATTCAGTACCCAGATGGGAGTGATAATCAGTCCCGTAGAACAAAATTTCTGCACAATCTCCCTTAGTAACCGCGCCAAAGATGCCGCTCATCGTTCGCCTCCGTTATAAACCGCAACAAATCAATACTTATAATAATTAGCCGAGATACTCTGGGAGATATAACGCACTGCCTCGATAATACAGACGCGTATTGCCTTCTCCATGGGTGTATTGGCATAACCGGATAATCCTGCGCCCAGGCCCCACTTTCCCATAAACCCTATACCAACGCCTCCGGCGATATCGCTAGCCTGTCCTTGCACGCGCGTAGCAGCTAATACCTCTGAGGTTGAGGTATCCACTATGCGGATATCTAAAGCCATATGCGCCTTATTTAAGGCCCCTCCTATTATGCCACCCAAGATACCACTGCCCACCCCGCCACCTCCTCCGATACCGGCCTTACCTCCGAAAGCCCGTGGTTCAAACTCCGTAACTGCGGCAGTAATGATTAAATCCGCAGTCTTTATTTTACCCCTCTGCGGCCCACCCATACCCTGCCCAGCTACGCCTGATGAGGCAAGCTCCTGCTCCTGCATTACTGCCTTTAATGTCTGACGTTCAAGGACCGAGAAACGGTTGCTGTTTAAGAGTGCGGTTACCAGCATCTCGCGTAGCCCAGAGCCGATCTCTCCTGTGGCCTTGGCTGCCTTGACATCAAAATCCGCCACTGCAATACGCGCCTTTGGGCCGGAGTACGGGGGGAGTGCGGCTGTACCGGCGTTGTTATCCACCTGCGCTGTAGGCTGCCAGGCTGCATAGGCAAAAGAAATAGTAAACCCGCATAATAAAATAACAGCTATTATAAACCTCTTCATTGTATTTTACCTCCTTAAACAGACTCCTGGATCTTCTATCCCTAAAACGGTCATGCGGCCAGGCCCTTCTAATAAAAAAGGCAACCCTTATTAAGAAAAGTTGCCCCTAACATGTCTACCCGGAAAAATCATCCGTCTAGCCCCTTAAATTAATTATAGCTAATATTACTGCGTAAGGTACGGGAAGTCAACAGATTCTATTTTAGATATGCCCTAATGATCTTCTGCTCATTTTTAGGTTTATCCGAGGAATCGGTATCAACAGACTCAATCTTCTGGACTACATCGTAGCCTGAAACTACTTCACCGAATATCGTATGGCGCATATTGAGCCACGGGGCGGGTGCCGTGGTGATAAAAAACTGGCTGCCATTGCTATTGGCCCCGGCATTGGCCATGGCTAATAAACCCTGGCGGTCAAATTTAATCTCTTTATTCACCTCATCTTCAAAAGGGCTTCCCCAGCAAGACTCGCCCCCCCGACCTGTGCCCGTAGGATCCCCCCCTTGAATCATAAAACCCCTGATTACCCTATGGAAGATTACCCCATTGTAATAACCTTTGGTAATCAGGGTGCTAAAATTTTCGCAAGCGCGAGGCGCTACCTGCGCCAGAAGCTTAATCTCTATTATCCCCTGATTAGTTTCTAAAACCACAATATTATCCGCCACTTTTTGCTTTTGTGCGTAGACAGCATTAATAAAAAAAAGGCCAAGCAGTATTACAAATACCGTCTTCATCTTCTTGCCTCTTGCCAGATACCTTAACTATTCTTCTGTGCGATATCCCCGGCTATGGGAAGCTTAAAATCCTCTCCCTGGTAAGCCTTGAGCATAAGAATCACCCAGAGGACTAATGAGCCAAGGCCAATAAGAAAAGAAATCAGCCCGCCTATAAAAGGCATAAAACCAAAAATTATAGAGGCGACAAATAAGGATCCAAAAACTACTATTGACTGCATGGCATGAAAACGCACAAACTTATTTTCCTTCTCTAACGCATAGAAAACAATACCCGTAATAAAACCTACGAGATAACTCAAAGCGGCGGCTAAATTCGGCTGCATACCCAAGCTTGTCTTGCCTAGATCTTTCCCTTCCATAGTTACTATCCCCCTTCCTGTTGTGGAGCGGTTCACCTCAAAGCCGTTATCCTACCCAATAAGTTAGCATTATACCACAAATTTTAAATAATTTGCTTCTCAAATTCTTTGATCTCTCGATCAATAAGAGCGGTCTTTTTCTCTATCTCTTTTATGCGCTGTCCGTACGCCCTGGCTGCATCCTCATCGCGGTAAAAATGCGGCCGGGATAAGGCGCGCGCCTTGGCATAGCTTTCTAGCTTGAGCCTCTCTTTTTCGTTACGCAGCGTAGTTATCTTCTCACCCAACTCTTTATTATGGCTCTTGCGCTTCTTATCTTGCTCTTTACGCGCCTTCTCTTCTTCCTCTTTTTGTAATTCTTTTTGTTTCGTAAACATTATCTTTATTTAAGAACACGTGAATTGAAGTGATGCCATCTATATTAACAGTTAGTCTTGAAAGAGAATTTCCATTTTTGTCTTTTTTTATAACTAAATAAACTTTTTGTTCATT
>JBAXNZ010000042.1:0-6825 GCA_037133515.1 bacterium | reverse complement strand
TGCCTGGCCTTTACTTGCCTGTTGAAGATTGGCTTTATACTCTTCTTCTATTTGGCGGTATGCATCTGGAACAGCCTGCTTGATTTCGCCCAGGCGTTTACGCGCTGTCTGGGCCCAGGGGTCATTGACTCCTCCTAAGACTGAGCGGTGTATCCAGTAAACTACTGCCCTGGCATAGTCTTTTTGTCCTTCATAAAGAAGCGCTAGATTAGAATAGCTATTAGGATAGCTAGGCGCTATCTCAGTGGCCTTAAGATACATCTTTTCTGCCTGGCCTACATCTCCGAAAGCCTCATAGATAATCCCGATATCATTATAAAGAACCACGTAACTCGGATCAATATAGAGCGCCTTCTGGTAGTAACTGAGTGCGGCGCCTAACTTAGCCTCTTTTTGTAATTCATACCCCTGGACGCGGTAAATCCTAGCCTGTTTCTGCATCTCTGTCAGTTCTGACTCAGCGCAAAAAGCGGCTCTTGCCAAGAAAAACAGGAATACTGTTATATAAAAAGGAGAAAATCGAAAGGGGTGATTTGACATTGCTATATTAAATATATAGGAAAAATAATGCGACGTCAAGAAAAAGTTTCATTAATGAAACTTTTTCTTGATGCTGCGACAATGTGCCGCAGCATCTAACGTCTTACCCTTACATAATAGGAGACATACCCAGCGCCGGGTGTCCCACCTTATTTAAGAAAACGAGCAGCTCTTCGGAAGTAGTAGCTACTGTTTCATCGGCAATCTTATCCAAAAGCACAGGGTCCCCTAATTCCTGGGCACGTTGTTTTAACTTGTCCATTAGAAGCTCTTTGAGTTCCCTGGGCATCCAGACCAGCCTTTTTAGCCCGCCCTCAGAAGAGATAAATTTCCTGCTGGTTAAATATAATTTACCTACGCCCAAGAAACCAGGCGTCTGTACCCCACCACCCACTGAACCGGCCAAGGTAGTAAAGGTCATTCCGCAGGGCGTCATCCCCGCATAATCGCGGTTAACCACCATCACCCCGTTTGCCTCAGGGATAATTGCTACAATACACTCAAAACAGCCGCAGGAAGACTGGGGCGCATCCATCAGCGAATACATACTCACCTTATCTATGGTCTTATTGGATTTATTATAAACAAACTCGTTTACATTATCCCATTGCCCAGCCTTTTCATCCAGTGCCTCCCCCTTAGGTATAGGCTGATTGGGACCAGTAGGCATAATCTCAAAGGCGGCCTTGGCATCCAGCCAGGAATAAGCGCCACAGAGGCCCAGGCGTTCAGGCGTAACAATACAGACGTGATTGGGGGCAAAGGACTGGCAGAGCAGGCAAGAATAAAAAGTATCCACGCTCTCATCGTTCATGCCGCTAATGCGCTCGTCGCGCTGGCTGAATGTGCGCTTAGCTGCCTGAAGCAATTTTTCCACGTCTTCCTTTTTGGTGTAAAGTTTAACCTGTATCTTATCCACAATAGCATTATATTCCTGATGCAGCATGGCATGCAGGATTACTCCGATATGTTTAAGCCTGAATCCCTTATCAAAGGCATCCTGGGATATCCTGATCCAGTTCATGTCGCGCTGGCCGATATGCATAATACCCATGGCATAATTTATAAAACGGTGGACCTGGCGTTCCAGGATAGGCTCAAAATCCTTCTGCATCTTGCGGCCTGCAACTTCAACGATAATAGCCAAAGGCATAGACTTCTGGCCTGCCTTAAGCTGGTCTATATCTTCTCCTATTAATTCTACCTTACCGTCTTCGACATTATCCGAAGGGCAGGTAATTAGATATTCAAAAGAAGAGCCGCTCTTGCCTCCGAACTCAACCCAAAGCTGCTCTTTTCTTACCCGCTCACCCTCAAAGGCCGCAGCATAAGGAACCGGGATATCGATGCTGTTTATCTTTACCTTCAGGCCCCTGGTCTCGATACACTTAGCAGCTAATTTCTTATAGTCCTTTTCAGTTACTAAGGCCTCAAAAAGCGTAGTCGGAATTTTAGGCAATTGCGGGACCTCTAAATCCGTAATAATAGGAAAACCCATAGCCAATGCCCCTAAGCCAGTAGCCACTAACACCTCATCCACATGGCTAAGCAGCACTACAAAGGCCGGTACTTTTTGTTGAGAGTATTGCAATATTTTTTCCCACTCCCCGCTTTTATGCCCGCCGTACATAAGCGGTGCGCGTACTGCCCAGTTCACCGCATATATAGCCGAGAGGTAATCCTCGCCCAAAGGCACGATGTAATTATCCAGGCCGATCTCTACCTTTTCTTCTTCAAGTTGTTTTTTGAAGGCCTTCCCCTCGATATTACCTACCAGGATACTAACAATACTCCTACTTTGAAAATCGCGCACCAGCTGCACTGCTGCATTACTGTCTTTAGCCGGACCTAAGATTACGGCGATACCGGCGATCCTTCCGTCAACCAATTGAATCCCCAGGGCGCGTAAGAGCGTATCCGAGAGAAAGCCCGCATAGCCTGCTTGCGGATGCTCTCTATCCAGGTATTTAAGAGAGGCTAATACCTCCTCGCAAAAAAGCGTGCTCAACCCCTTATTCAATATCCCGCCTAAGGCCTCAATTTTAATACCGCTTGCGGCTGCCTTATTATCATTAAGATTCTGGGCCTGCTTTATAACCTCCCGGCAATCTCCCAGGGTCTTCACCTCAAGCTTCAAAAACGCATTCGCTAAAGGCAGATAATAATTAGTCTCCGGAAACCCTATCTTCTGCTGGGGCCCATTCTCCTCTATGGCCTTTTCTACGGCCGCCTGAGCAGCTTTTAAAATAGCCTCTGCGCCCTTGGTGCCTAATTGTATTAAGACGTCTGCTGACATGGTATTTTTCCCCTTTCGATTAATCCGTTAAGAACCCCGGCAACTATTGAACCTTCCTGCGCTGCCTGCTCCCAAGATTTCTCTTTTGTAATATTGCCTTCTTTATTACATACGCTGCCGCAGGCAAAGATATTTTCTAAGTTAGTACGCATGTTATCATCCACAATAATGTATCCCTGCTCTAAATTTATCCCTGTCTCTTTTAGGAAATCGGAGCTGGGCGTATAATTACCGCAAAAAATAATTAACGAGGCAGCCAGCACCTTGCCATTGCTTAGCTTCAATGCCTTTAGCTCACTGCCCTCTCCGATAATCTCTGTCACGCTTAAATCCGCTATCCACTCAGCTTTATCCAAAGCTACGAACCCTTGGGGCTGGGGGCCACTGATAACCTTGACCTCTTTATCTTTTGCTGCGATTATTGAAGCCAAAGCCAGGCAAAGCATAGCCTCTCCCACCAGGCAAACGGTTTGGGAGATAACTAATCTTTGTTTTATCTCTTTCGCCTCTCCTAGATTATACAGGCTAAAGACGCCGTCTTTGGTCTTGCCCGCAAGATCCGGGAGCTCAAGCTTCTGCCCCGAGGCGATAATAAGGTAATCGTAATTTATTTTGCTATTATCTTTTAAAACCAGGCGCTGTTTTTTAGCATCTAGCCTTATTAGCGGGTTATTCTTTTGGATTGCTATATTATTCCTGCTGTAAAAATCCTCGGCGCACAGAAACAACTCCTTTTCTTCTACTTTAGAGCTGATGTAATCCAGTAATTGATCCCTGCGATAAGGGAGGCCTTCTTCCTGGGAAATAACTGTTATCTCATTATTACCCTGGCTATTGATCAGAGACTGAAGGCAGGAATTGCCAGCCGCAGAATTACCGATAATGACTATCTTTGCCATGCTTATAAACCAGCAGCGTCCAAGACTAACGGCACCTTTTTATCCCAGCCGATAGGCATAATATGTATGCCCTGGCAGAGAGGTTTTAGTTCTTTGATTAAACGAACAGCAATTTCAACCGAGGTAGCTACTTTATCCTTGGTCTCTTCCATCTCCTTGATGAGGTTATCCGGGACAGATACCCCGGCAACATTCTTATTCATATAGCGGGCCATGCCGGCAGATTTTAAAAGTACGATACCACCCAGGATAGGGACTTTTAGATGTTTAGTCTTGCTTAAAAAATTTTCGAAAGTTTTGATATCGTAAATAGCCTGCGTCTGAAAGAACTCTGAGCCGGCCTCGATCTTCTTCTCCATCTTAATAATCTGCGGCTCTATGGGGTCTGAGCCGGGATTAACTACTGCCCCCAAGCAAAACTTAGGTGCCTGACCTTCTAATTTATTCCCTTTCATATCAAAGCCGGCTTGTAATTTAGTTGTGACCTCGAGCAATTGCACGGAATCCAAATCAAAGACAGGCTTTGCTTCAGGATGGTCTCCCATAGTGGTATGGTCTCCGGTCAAAATGAGAAGATTTTCTATCCCCAGGGCTGCTGCGGATAAAATATCCGACTGGAGGGCCAGGCGGTTCCTGTCGCGGCAGGTGAGCTGAAAGATCGGCTCAAAACCTTTTTGCTTAAGTAAACTGCAGACTGCCAGCGAACCAAGCCGCATCACGGAACTTTGCAAGTCAGTAACATTTATGGCATCGACCCTGGTACGGATAAGCTCAGCATCCTCAAGGAGGGCCTTGGTCTCGATGCCTTTTGGCGGCCCGATCTCCGAGGTCACCATAAACTTGCCTGATTGTAATTTTTCTTTAAATGTCATCTTATTCTAGGGACGGTTCTGAAGTTGAACTAAAACTGTCCCTCTGATAGGGGACAGTTTTGCTTTGAGTTCAGAACCGTCCCTAACTTAATTTAGCAGCAGCTACCACGTTACGCATGAGCATGGTCACGGTAAGCGGGCCTACGCCGCCGGGCACGGGAGTGATCATACTAGCGCGCTTCTGAGCTTCCTCAAACTCCACGTCTCCAACGATTTTTTCCGCCACCCGGTTTATCCCTACATCTATAACAATAGCTTCTTCTTTAATCCATTCGCCTTTAATCAGGCCTGCCTTGCCTACTGCTACAACTAAAATCTCAGCAGCCCTGACATGCTCTTCTAGCTTACCTGCTTTAGAGGTACCGATATGACAGACTGTAGTAGTGGCGAATTTTTCCAGTAAAAGCAGCGCTAAAGGTTTGCCCACAATCTCACTATGCCCGACTACCACCACTTCCTTGCCGTATAGATCTACCCCCGATTCTTTCAATAGCTCCATTACTGCGGCTGCAGTGCAGGGAAGGATTGCTGCTTTGCCAAAGACAATCTTTCCGATATTCGCCGGATGCATCCCCTCCGCATCTTTCTGGGGCAGGATAAACTGGCTGATCTTTTTATAGTCTATTTGTGACGGCAGCGGCATCTGTATAATCATTCCGTTTACGGACTTATCGGAATTTAACCCCTGTATAAAAGCGATCAAGGCCTCCTCTGTAGTATCCTGTGGGAGCTTCTGGAATCGATACTCTATCCCCAGGCCCTCGGCAGCCTTCTTCTGCGATCTGGCATAGGCCTCAGCACCCGCGTTTTCGCCTACCTGAACGCTTGCTAAAACAATAGGCCTGCCAAAAGATGCAACCTGCTGCTTTATATCTTCTTTTATCCTCTCTGCAATGGGCTTACCCTCTAATAATTTTGCCAACCCTCTCCTCCGTATCTAATCTTATTTTTTTAAGCATCTTGTCTTTAGCCTTTAATTCTTTACGCACTACAGCAGTTAATTTTTTATCTCCTAAGCTTTTGAGGTTTATCTCTACATTAACACAAGCGGCTGAAAAACCGGATTCCAGAAGCTGGGCTGCCACTGCCACATCGCTGATTAAATTCACATTCCCCTTCTTTATAAGCGCAGGGCATAACTTTATCCCTTCAAAAGACAGCCTGGCTACCATGAGAGGGATATTGAGGCTATCGCGTAAATTCTTAGATTTATAAGCATCTACATCCAAATCCACCAGCTCCAGTAATTTTACCTTTAGGCTTTCGGATTTAGAAAGTATTTCCTTAAGCTTATTTTCGTATTTAACATACCTGGGCTTACCCAAAGTAAAATTTACTACCATGCTAATCAGCGAAGCACCCAAGGTAGCCACAAGCGCTGCTGCTGAGCCTCCTCCGGGAGCAGGCAATCTGGCAGATAAATCCTGAACGTATTTTTCCAGGCTATCTTTACGGTAAGCGCTCAATCTATCCCCTTTTTTAAGATAATCCTATGATATTACCTTTTTCTTCAATGTCAATATTTTAACAGGAGATTTAAGAAAGAGATAGCAATAATTAATAGCTTAATTCTGTCGGTATTTCAAAGGCATCCTGAATCAGCTCTGTCTCTATAGAGCCCCCAGGGCCAGCCAATATTGCCACGACGTCAAACCTGGCTTTTTGATCCAGGAGTTTCTTCTCTTTTAAGAAAGCCACGGCCAGCTGCGTAAGCTTTCTCTTTTTTGCCCCTGAGAGCGCTTCCTGCGGCAGGCCAAACCTATCGGAGGAACGGGTCTTTACCTCTATAAAACAATAGGTACCGCGCTCCTTAGCAATAATATCTATCTCGCCAAGTCTATTTTTGTAGTTCCTGAACAGGACCTTATATCCGTTCTTCTCTAGGAACTGGAAAGCTTTCTCTTCCCCGGATTTACCCAGATAAATATTCTTCTTAGCCACTATGAAAGCTCTTCCTGTGGATATCAGAAGGCCCGAATTTATTTAGTGCGCGCCTATGGTCTTTTGTAGGATAACCTTTGTGCCTGCTGAATCCGTATTGAGGATAAACCTTATCATATAGACACATGATCCTGTCGCGGGTGACCTTAGCGATAATAGAGGCCGCGGCTATACTCCTGGACTTAGCATCGCCCTTTATAATATTAGCATATGGGTGTTTTAGATTAAGCCTTACGTTTCCGTCTATCAGGATATGTATGCGTTTCTTTTTATTTTG
>JBAXNZ010000041.1:0-7135 GCA_037133515.1 bacterium | reverse complement strand
CATCCGCCATGTGATAGGTATAACCGGAGATATCACCGGCAGCATCTTTCTGTGTTTTCTTCAATGTATCATCAGAGATATGCTTTATATCATCCATGATACCTTCTTTCTTGGTCAAGATTATCTTCTTGAAATTACCCATATCTTTCTTGGTGTATTTCTTTTTCAATCTACTGCCCTCCGATTGCTGATAAACACCTCTGGCAAAGCAGGCTATGCTCTTTGTCTATACCCACCGAAAGGGAATAATTCCAACAGCGCACGCATTTGCTACCCTCTGCCTTAGCTACTTCTATCTTATCCGCTGCCAGATTATCCTCTTTTATTATCTCTACCTGCGAGACCTTAAAAATCTCACAAAGGTCATTTTTCAGGCTGGATAAGAATGTATAACGAACCTGGCTGTTTGTCAATAGATTTATTCTGGCATCAAAGGAGCTGCCGATTTGGCCCTTCCCGCGCATATCTTCTAATTCCTTAGCTACGGAAGGAATCAGATTCCAGAGGTCTGTCATGGGCTCGGATATGTTAGTACCTACCTTATCGCTGTAGGCAATAGCCTTTGGCCACTCAAGAAGATGGACGCTTGGCATAGATTTATCTTTTCCTTCTTTAGGCATATGCTGCCAGATCTCCTCGGCTGTAAAAACTAAGATAGGCGCCATTAACCTTACGAGCAGATTCAGTATCTCATAGATAGTTGTCTGGGCAGCCTTTCTCTCTTGGGAGTTAGCAGCAGAAGTATAGAGCCTGCCCTTAATCATATCCAAATAATACATTGATAATTCCAGATTGCAAAAGTTATAGATATATTGATAGGAAGAATAGAATGAAAAGGATTCATAGCCAGCCTTTACCGCTGTTAATAACGAATTCGCCTTCCATAATATAAATTTATCAATATTCCTTAAGGCTTCGTATTTTACCTTATCCGTATCGGGATTAAAGTCATAAAGGTTACTTAGGACGAACCTGACGGTATTCCTGATCTTGCGGTATGCTTCGGATAAACGCTCAAGCATCTCTTTAGAGATGCGTATATCCTCATTGTAATCGCTTGAGGCTACCCAGAGGCGTACGATATCAGCTCCGTAGTCCTTAATGATCTCCTGCGGAGAGATTACGTTACCCATAGACTTGGACATCTTGCGGCCTTCTGCGTCTACCACGTGCCCATGGGTAAGCACGCACTTGAAAGGAGATTTTTTATCAATACACATCGTAGAAATCAATGAGGACTGGAACCATCCGCGATGCTGGTCAGATCCCTCCAGATACAAATCAGCAGGATAAGATAATTCTTTTCTCTTTTTTAACACCGCCTGACTGCTTACCCCGGAATCAAACCAGACGTCCATAATATCTGCCCCTTTAGAGAAACTCTTTCCTTTGCAGCTAGGACAAATAAAGCCCTCGGGCAGGAAATCAGAAACCTCACCTATGAACCAACAGTCAGAGCCTTCCTTTGCTACTAAGGCAGCGAAATGATCGATTACCCTTGGCTCTAAAAACTCTTCCTTGCAATTATCGCAGATTAAGGCCGGGATAGGCACGCCCCAGTAACGCTGGCGCGAGAGGCACCAATCAGGCCTTAGGCCTACCATGGCAGATATGCGCTCTTTGCCGACAGGCGGTACCCACTGCACGTCTTTATCTATAGCCTCGAGCAATTTCTTCCTCAAGTCATCTTTATCGATTTCTAAGAACCACTGCTTGGTAGCCCGAAAGATTACCGGATTCTTACAGCGCCAACAGTGCGGATATGAATGCTGGCACTTATCCGCCACCAGCAGGGCCGAGAGTTTATCCAGTTTTTCAATGATGAGCTTATTGGCATCATAAACATTAAGGCCCTGGAATTCTCCTGCTGAAGCATCAAAATTACCTTTAGGGTCTACAGGCATGACGATATCAAGTTTATATTTTATTCCGGTAAGATAATCTTCGGCGCCGTGGCCGGGAGCAGTATGCACCAGGCCCGTCCCCTCTTCCCCTGAAACATAATTTGCCAGCACCACCTTGCCTTCGCGCAGGCCAAAGGGATGTTCATAGGCCAGGCCCTCCAGGACCTTGCCTTTGAGTTCGCGGATCAGCTCATATTTCTCAATACCCGCCTGGGATAAAACCCCAAGCCTCAGATTAGCAATAATCAAACTGCCCTTGTCTGTATTAATATAGGAATAGAGGAAATCCGGATTCACTGCCACTGCCACATTAGCGATTAAGGTCCAGGGTGTAGTGGTCCAGATAACCAGGTGACTTTCTGGATTAAGATCTTTGTGGGCTTTAAGTTTAAACTTTACAAAAACCGAAGGCGAGGTATGATCCTCATATTCCACTTCAGCCTCAGCAAGCGCAGTCTCGCGTTTATAACACCAGTTTACCGGTTTTAGGCCGCGGTAGACATAACCGGCTTTCACGAGCTTCGCGAAAGAGCGCACAATCTCTTCTTCGTATTCATGACTCAGCGTCAAATAAGGATTCTCCCAGTCACCGAAAACCCCCAGGCGCTTAAATTCCTCCTTCTGGATCTCGACGTATCTTAAGGCATACTGATGGGCTTTTTTGCGGAATTCTACCTGGGAAATCTGATACTTGCTAATCTTGAGTTCTTTAAAAAGCTGGTGCTCAACCGGTAGACCGTGGCAATCCCATCCCGGCACATATGGCGCATTAAATCCCTGCATGGTCTTGTATTTTACGATAATATCCTTGAGGGTCTTATTCAAGGCATGGCCGATATGGATATTGCCGTTAGCATAAGGCGGGCCGTCATGCAAAACATACCTCCTGCGGGACTCGCCCTTCCTGCAGATAGCCCCGTAAAGGTCCTTCTCCTGCCAGGATTTAAGCAGTGCGGGCTCGCGCTTAGGCAAATCCCCCTTCATAGGGAAGGCGGTTCTGGGAAGATTCAGGGTGTCTTTGTATTCGCTATTACTTGACATATTTACCGATAATAAGTTTGAGGTCTTTTTTTATCTTAGCCGGGATAAGCTTCCTGTCTGTTATAATCGCATACTTAAGCGCCTGCTGACAGCTACAGCGCCTGGCCTGTGGCATGCCTTTTATCGCAGCAGCCAGGATTTTCTTGGCATTCTCTATATTATTCTGCAGATTTTTTATAATCATCTCTATAGTCACCGAGGCATGCCCAGGATACCAACAGTCATAGTCGGTAATCGCAGCCAGCGTAGAATAGCATATCTCTGCCTCGCGGGCGAGTTTTGCCTCGGCAAAATTAGTCATACCGATAATATCCATCCCCCAACTGCGGTAGAGTTTTGATTCGGCCAGCGTCGAAAATGCCGGGCCCTCCATATTAATATAGGTGCCGCCATTATGCACTACTACTTTATCCAGGGTTTTTGCTGACTTATAGACCACTGCGCTTAATTCCTTACAGACCGGATGAGCAAATTCTATATGTGCTACTATGCCTTTGGTAAAAAACGACATATCCCGGGCATAATTGGTGCGGTCCACAAACTGATCCACTACCACAAAATCCATGGGCCGCAGCTCTTCCTTAAGGCTGCCGCAGGCACTGACAGAGATAATTCTTTCTACCCCTAGCTTTTTCATCCCATAAATATTAGCGCGGTAATTAATCAGGCTTGGCGGAATAAGGTGGCCTACATCATGACGCGGAAGAAATACCACCTCTTTGCCTTCTAAATTACCGATAATAAAATTACCGGATGGCGCGCCAAAGGGCGTATTTACCTTTACGCTCTTAACCCCTTTAATCCCCTCGATCTTATATAAACCGCTTCCTCCGATGATGCCGATACGTCCCATACTTTACTCCTTTGATAATTCTTTTGCGCGTTTCAAAGCTGCTTCGGCTGCATCTTGCCATGAACCGCCTTCAGCTAAAACCTTTAATGCCGCCGCAGTAGTTCCGCCTTCTGAAGTTACCAGTTTTTTTAATTCAGCTGGTAATATATGCTTTTCCGCGGATACTGCGGATAACCTTAAGCTCGAGGCAGTAGTACTTACCGATAAATCATATGCTGTCTGAGAATCAATGCCAACCCTCTCTGCTGCCTCCCTTAAAAGATTTATATATTCATTCTCAAGCTTAACTGAGATATGCAAAGGGTCGATCTTCTTAATCTCCATATCATAAAAAATATACGCCGGCCCGCTTCCGGAAATAGCAGTTGCTGCATCAATCATCTCTTCCTTTATAACCCAGGTTTTACCTATGCAATTAAATAATTCTACGGTAAAATCCAGGTCTTGCTGCTTGGCGAACTTACCGTTACACAAACTAGACACAGCTTGGCCTATTTTTGCTCCGATGTTCGGCATTACCCTTACAACGCTTACTTCGCCTAAAGCCTTTTCTATGTAACCAGTAGTTATGCCTGCTGCTATGGAAACAATCAACTTTCCCTTAGAATAATTCCTGATTTCCTGTAAAACTGAATCAAAATCCTGCGGCTTGACCGCAAGGATTACAACATCCGTATTATTGACGAGTTCCTCTATGGTGCCGCAGACTTTAATGCCAGTAATATTCCTGGTCTTAGCAGCATCTTTATCGAATGCCAGGACGTTATAATGTTTTTTTATCCCCTGGGCGATCGCTGAGCCCATATTTCCAAAGCCAATTATACCTATTCTTGCCTCACTCATCTATCCCTCAAAAATAGCCCTTCCTATCCTGACCATATTCGAGCCTTCCTCAAGCGCAACCTCAAAATCGTCGCTCATCCCCATAGATAAAACCGACAGGCCGCTAATACCGTCATAGAGCTCTCTTAACTTCTTAAAATATGGCCTGGCTTTCTGGGCGTTATCAACTAGCGGGGCAATGGTCATCAGGCCTTTTATCTTTAAATTCTTGAATCCGGATACTTCTTTGAAAAATTTAGCCAGATCCTGCGGGATTACCCCGTCTTTGGTAGCCTCGGGAGAGGTCTTCACCTCAATAAGGATACCCTGCACCTTGTTTATCCTTGCCGCCTGTTTATCTATTTCTTCTGCCAGGCGCAGGCTATCCACAGAATGGATCAGATCGAATATCTCTACCGCCTGCGCTACCTTATTAGTCTGTAAATGGCCGACCATATGCCATCTGATATTCGCTGAATTGGCGGGTTGGTAACTTTGTAACTCTTTGTATTTGGGCAAGGTTTCCTGGACCCTGTTCTCGCCAATATCCAGTATGCCACAATCCAAGGCCGCCCTTATCTCTCCTACGCCCCTGTTTTTGGTTACAGCGACGAGAGTTACGAATCCGGGGTTTTTATTTATCCTGGAGCAGGCAAGAGCAATGCGTTCTTTTAGCTTGAGTAAATTTTCTTTCATCATGCCAAAAATAGACCCCGCGCCTTCTGAATGAAAACATATTATACACCAGAAAAATTCCGGGTCAAATGTTATCCTTTACGGGATAGTATCTTAAATAGCATCCGTAAAGGATTTTACTGAACCAAAACTTAAGGTTAAAAGTATTCCTGATATATCTCTTTAAATTTATTTATGGTCTTCAGGATGGGGTTATGCGCAACCTGCTGGCTGGAGATAAACCAAGGCTGCTGTTCGTGCAGGGCCTGGGCAATCAGGCCTAATGAATTGACGTAGGTAAGGTATTTTTGTCCTGACATGGCTTCCTCTCTGTTCACCAGGGAAGCTATGTCTGGATTAGAGATACGGCCCAGCCTGACAGAGACACCCAGCGTATTCTCAAGAGTCTCAAGTAAACCTTCCAGTAACACAGTCCTTCCGATGGCGACAAAATTATTAGCCCGCTCTAGCGAAGTAATTTTTTCTATCGAGTCTTTTATATTCAAACAGATAGATTTTGTCTTTTTGGTCAGGATCTCGCAAACTGCTTTCTGTTTTATCGGCTTATAAATATTATTTCTCTTTATCAAGATCTCTTTATCTTCCCTCATCTGGCTGTAATCTCCCACGCTGGCATAGGACCTCTTTATTTCTTCGGCCAGATCCAGCGGTATATTCAAACCCTGCGCGAGCTCCTGCGTAAGGTCGTCTCCTCCGATAGGCAGTATCTTCACTTCCTTAAGCAGGCTGTCTTCAAAGATCATCACCTCGGTTATATCGCTGCCGATATCGCAGAATATATTTAAACCATTCTTAAGCTCCTCAGAAAATAATATTCTACTGGTGGCTATCCCGGAGAAAAAAAGATCCTTGATTTCATATCCTGCCTGGTTTACGGAGCGGCTAAAACTCTGAACGGCAGAAAGCTTTCCGCAGATTAAATATAAATCAACTTCCAGCCTATGGCTATATAGGCCCAGGGGATTTATAATATTACTCTTGGAATCTATAGAATAACTGAACGGTATGGAGTGTATAATCTCTTCTTCCAGGTTTGAGCCCAAGACGCGCGCCTGCTCATTCACCTTCTGTACGTCCAAAGTAGTAATAACTTTATTCCCTCTTTCAGCCAAAGGAACGATGGCGTGGCTATGCCTGGTAACGATATCCTGGCCTGAAATGTTGGCATAGATAAACTTTATATTAATACCGGACTTGCTCTTTAAGTTCTTCAAGGTCTGCCCGACTGCCCCGACTAAGGCGATAGAATCGACAATAACTCCCCGCTTTATCCCTTTAGAAGGCATGCTCTCAAAAAATATGTTGGCTATGTGCCTGCCCTTGGTCTGGGCTACCACAGCGCAAACCTTACTGGAGCTAACGTCTATCGCACAAATATAATTAGTCAGCATTTTTTAGTTTTATCACCGGCTCCTTAAACCTCAAGTCGATGTATCGTATCTGGCCAAGCCCGAGCTTTTCCTGGTTGAGCAGGCTGCCCAAAATAGACATCTTTTCACTTATATCATCTTGGCTGATCTTAACCTCCAGGCCCCCGGCAATAAAGAAAGAGGCATTATTAAGGCTAGGGACATTTATTGTCTTAATCTGGTAATCCTTTAATGCGGAAATTACCCCGGCCTTCTTTATAATATCTACGGCAAACGCAAGCTCTCTAAGATTAACCCTTACTCCTGGCTTGGGATTATATATTATTCTATCCAGCCCCAAGATAAGCGGAAGCTCCTGGGCCTGGGCCTGTTTAGGCAAATCGAATAAAACCAAGCCATCGTCCACGCAGAAATAGCGGTATAATTTTACGTAAGCTATTGGCCTACGC
>JBAXNZ010000040.1:0-7172 GCA_037133515.1 bacterium | reverse complement strand
AATCGTTTTTAGGGTTTAGCTTTATGGCTTTTTTAAATAAATCTTCAGCCTGCTTAAGTTTGCCTTCTTGCTCAAGATAAAGCCATCCTAATCCATAGTAGGCCGAATCGTTTTTAGGGTTTAGCTTTATGGCTTTTTTAAATAAATCTTCAGCCTGCTTCAGTTTGCCTTGCTTTCGGTAAAACCATCCTAATTGAACGCATGCATTATCGTTTTTAGGATTTAGTTCTACAGCTCTCCCGAATGCTTCTTCGGACTGAGGAAATTTGCCTTGCCTTAGATAAGCCCATCCTAATTCAACGTAGGCACGATCATTTTTAGGGTTCAGCTCTATGGCTTTCTTAAATAAATCTTCGGCTAGAGATGGCATATCTTGGCTTCGGTAAAGCCAACCTAATTCAAGGTATAAATCCTCGTTTTTAGGATTCAGCTCTATGGCCTTCTTTAAAGTATCTTCGTTTAAAACGGTCTCGGCATAAGCTTCTTTTAACTGGATTTCCGAAAGATAGGTTTGTATTTTACTTAAACGCCATTTGTCTTCTCTGGACTGATAGATTCCTTTTTCTTTAGCTTTAGTAAGAATATGCAACCAAAGCAGCCTTGTTAATTTATAAATCCTGCAGGAGGTAAATAAGCGCATGGTTTTGTAAGTAGTAACTATCTCATAGGGAATATACGTTCCCCAGTCATTAATTCCCATCATAGTAACTACTATATTAGGGTGATATTTATTGATGTTAGATTCAATCCGCTCTAAGATAATTGATGTGGTAACACTGGGTATCCCATCATCTATTACACTAAATTTTGTACCTGTCTTATGTTGATTGAGCATCTCCTCAAGGAAGGGAGGCCATTGCTCTGCGGTGGTAGATTCACCTAAGCACAGAATACGGTAGGTGCCTTTTTGCCTTATGGAAAGCTGATTCCTATGCTCCTGCAATGATAGGATAATAAGGCCGCCTAAACGTAGGCCTACTTCAGTCAGGATGATAAACAAAAGTATGCTGAATATAAGCAGGGCTATTTTATGCCTGAGGGATGTTGTAGGCTGGCTTAGATTGATCTTATGCATATGATTAACTTATCTTTATTTGGCTTATTGTATCACAAAATATCTTTAGTGTCCAAAAAGTGTCTATTAAGGATAGTTATAAAAAAGCTCCGCAAGTACTTAACGGAGTTTATCAAAAAGTTATTTAGGGGCTTAGAAAGCTTATCTTAGCTAATGGCTAAGGTTGCTGTCAGGCTGGGATAGGCGTTGGGAAAGTTGATTTTATCAGCCAGGCCGAAATCCAGGCCTGCCTGCCAGAGGTTCTGGCCTATCTGACGACACCAGGCTACTTTGGCCTCCGTAGCTAAGGGCTGCTCAAAGAAACAAGGGGCATTAATAACGACCTTTTCCTTATGCCCTACCTGAAGCTCAGAGCCGCTTATAACACCTGCGCCCCTTACGCATAGATCCTTAACTATTAAGGTTACCTCTTGGCCTTCTGGGGTGATTAAAGAGGCTGAGTCATTGAGGATAAAGCGGGGATACTCCCTACGGTACGCCAAAGCATTGTTCTTTCTCCGTGGCTTACTTCTGTATTTAAGAGTATATACTATAAAAGGCTTTTGGTCAACTAAAAATTCAGGCTACCAGAGGACCTCGCGCAGGCGCTGGTCAGCTTCTTTGGCATCCCGCCAGTCTCTTTTTGCGCCTTCAGTTGCCCCTTCAACAGTGCCTTTAACTGTCTGGCAACCGTTGAGTAAGATAATTAGGCAACAAGGGACAAAAAAGAAAAGGGAATGCTTTTTTAGCTTTTTTTCACCCATTTTAAAAGCCTTTCCCTGGTACGCTCCTTACCTAAATAATATATCACCTCAAAGAGCCCCGGTCCAATGGTTTTGCCGGTAAGGGCTACCCGGATAGGATGGATCAGTTTTTTGGATTCGATGCCAAGCTCCTTGATCAGCTCCCGAAAGCTTATTTCGATGTTAGGAATATCAAAATCCTTTACTTCCTCCAGACGCTCGGCAAATAAACTAAACTCTTTTGAAAGGTCAGTGCCCAGGAACTTGGCCTGCGCCTGGGGGTCAGGAGTTATCTCTTTTAAAAAGAAAAAGTCCGCCCAGCTTATAAAATCATTGAGGGTGTTAAGCCTGGCCTGGAATAATTTTATTATCTCTAAAAGGTATGCCTTGTCAATATTGTCCTTCTCTAAATAACCCTGCTCTAGCAAAATCGGGATAAGTTCATCAGCTAGCTTTTGAGGATCTGCTTTTTTTAGATATTGATTATTGAACCAGTTGAGCTTATCCTGGTCAAAGGTAGCTGCGGTCTTATTCACATCCTGGATATCGAATAACTTTATAGCTTCATTAATCTCTATTACCTCGCGGTTTTCCCCCGGGGCCCAGCTTAAAAGCAGGAGGTAATTGACCAGGGCCTGCGGGAGATACCCCATCTTGCGGTAATCGCTAATGGCAGTGGCGCCCGTCCTTTTAGAGAGCCTGCCGCCCTCAGCACCCAGGATAAGCGGTAGGTGCGCGAACTCAGGCACCTTAAATCCCAAGGCCTCATAAAGCAGGACCTGCTTAGGGGTATTAGAAATATGGTCATCTCCCCTGATAACATGGCTGATACTCATGGTAGCATCATCTACTACGCAGGCAAAATTATAGGTAGGG
Organism: bacterium; assembly: GCA_037133515.1. GTDB lineage: Bacteria > Omnitrophota > Gorgyraeia > Gygaellales > Profunditerraquicolaceae > VGKF01. The sequence continues at coordinate 4,499 of JBAXNZ010000040.1, read as the reverse complement.
GTACCGTCTGATTTTATCAACACCTGGTCTTTGATAGTTGAAGCATCAAACTCAATCTCTCCGCGGATCAAATCGCGCACCTTGATCTTCTGAGGCTTAACCTTAAAGATTATGGCCTCCGTACCCTGCGGTGATTTCTCTATATAGGCTGAACCTTCTTTTAACAGCTTCTCAGCCTGCTCTTTATAGAGCGAGAAGCGCTGGCTCTGGTAGTAGATCTCATCCCAGCTAAACCCAAGCCAGCCCAGGCTATTAGTTATTTCATCCAGGAACTCTTTTTTAGAACGCAGCTGATCCGTATCCTCTATGCGCAGTATAAACTTTCCATTTTTTGCCAGCGCATAAAGCCAGTTGAACAAGGCGGTGCGCGCTCCTCCGATATGCAGGTTCCCGGTTGGTGAGGGCGCAAAGCGCACGCGAATCATCTTAATCCTGCTCCCTTTCTTAAGGCCTGTTCGTTAATGCGTATTAACTCTTCTTTGCCAGCGGGCGCAAAGTCTTTGATAACCGAAGAAACAGTATCCAGCTGCACCAAATGCTTAACTTTAAGAAAACACCCCAGGGCCAGCATAGTGGCCACTTCGATAATCCCCACCCCGACTGCCAAGTCAGTAAATGGGTACTGCAATATTGATCTCCCATCAATCTTACCCGGCTTAGCTAAAGAGCTATTGATAACCCATAGGCCGCCTTTTTTAATCCTAGGCCTAAATTTTTCTAATGAGGGCGCATTCATAATAATCAGGCTATCTGCCTGAGCTATATAAGGAGAACCTATCTCTTTATCGGAGACGACCACCATACAATGCGCAGTCCCGCCGCGCACCTCAGCGCCATAGGAGGGCAGCCAAGTGACAAACCTATCCTCTAACATCGCAGCCTCTGCCAGGACCTTGCCTAAAAGCATGATCCCCTGGCCGCCTGAGCCGGCAATAATAACGCGCTCTATCATTTTATCCTTCCCAAAGGAAACTCTTTTGACAAAACATCCTTTATCCACTCCAGGGACTTAAGCGGAGAAAGGCCCCAATAAGTCGGGCAGGGAGAGAGTATCTCAACCAGAGAAAACCCTGCATTATTCATCTGATTCTTAAAGGCCTCTTTTATCGCCTGTTTTGTCTTTAAGATATCCTGCGCTGATTGCAGGCTAGTACGCTGGACATATTTTACGCCCGGAAGTTGAGCCAGAAGTTCAGAGATCTTTAGAGGGTAGCCCTGTAATTGCGCATCCCTGCCTAAAGGAGTGGTAGCGGTCTTCTGCCCAAGCAGGGTAGTAGGCGCCATCTGGCCTCCGGTCATCCCGTAGACGGCGTTATTAATAAATATAACTGTCAGATTCTCTCCGCGGTTAGCTGCGTGGATAGTCTCATTAGTACCGATAGCAGCCAGGTCTCCGTCACCCTGGTAGGTAAAGACGATTGTTTCCGGCCGCACCCTTTTTATGGCAGTAGCTACAGCCAGGGCCCTGCCGTGAGCTGCCTCAGAGCAGTCAAATGCCCAGTAATCATAGGCAATAACCGCGCAGCCTACTGGCGCAACCGCAATAACCTGCTCCCTAATCCCCAGCTCATCCACCACCTCAGCAATCAAGCGGTGCGCAATACCATGCCCGCATCCCGGGCAGTAATGCGTAGATACATCTTTTAATGCTTTAGGCCGGCTGTATATCTTATTCATAATATTTTCTTAACCTTTTTAATGATCTCTTCCTCACTCGGCACCCCGCCACCTGCGCGGCCCAAGAACTCAACCTGCTCTTTATCTCTGACTGTAAGCAAAACATCTTCCAGCATCTGACCGTAAGACATTTCTACTACCAGGTAACGGGCTTTCGAAGAAGGTTTAGCAACAAAGGCTTTTTTAGGGAAAGGCCATAAGGTGATGGGCCTGATAAGCCCGGCCTTTATACCTTTTTTTCTTAGGGTGTGCAAGGCTACCTTAGATATGCGCGCCATAGTACCGTAGGCGACCAGAATAATCTGGGCATCTTTTAAAAACAGGCCTTCATAGCGTTCTTCTTTGGCCTGTATAAGTTGATAGTGTTTCTGCAGGGTTAAGTTAAATCTCTCTAAATCTCCCTCTCTCATATAAAATGATTTTACTATATTCGGGGCCCTGCCTTTACATCCTGTTAAGGCCCAGTCTTTTTTAAATTTTAATTTATATTCTTTATTGCTGGTTTTAACCAGAGGCTCCATCATCTGTCCCAGCATTCCGTCTGCCAGGAGCATCGCGGGATTACGGTACTTTTCCGCTAGGTAAAAGGCAAGCTTGGCTAGCTCATATGCCTCTTGCACCGTGCTTGGAGCAAGAACCAGGCAATGGTAATCTCCGTGGCCGCCGCTCTTGGTAGCCTGGAAATAGTCTGATTGCGCAGGCCAGATATTGCCTAAACCCGGGCCTCCTCGCATAATATTAACAATCACCGCCGGAAGCCGGGCGCCGGCAATATAAGATATACCTTCTTGCTTAAGGCTTATCCCCGGGCTTGAAGAAGAGGTCATAGCCAGGGCGCCAGCTGCTGAGGCCCCGAAGACCATATTGATTGCCGCTAATTCTGATTCTGCCTGGATAAAAATACCGCCTACCTGCGGCATACGCCTGGACATATATGCAGGTAATTCATTCTGCGGGGTTATAGGATAGCCCGCATAGAAACGGCAACCAGCATCTAGCGCGCCTTCGGCAATCGCTTCGTTTCCGGTAATTAATATTTTTCTTCTTAGTTCTTTCATTAATTTAGTCTTTATCTATACACCTCAATACAGCAATCCGGGCAGATAACCGCGCAAAGGCTACAGCCTATGCAGGAGCCTGTATCTATAAACTCTGCATAGTTTAGGCCGCGCTTATTAAGTTGTTTGCTCTTTTTAAGCATCCCCTTAGGGCAGACGCTGATACAGAACAGGCAACCCTTGCATCTTTCTTTATTGATCTCTATCTTAGCCATTCTTTTTCACTGTCTCTCTGATTCTACCGGCAATACCCTCTGAGGTTAATCCAGCTTTATCAAGCAAGAGCTCTCTTTTGCCGTGCGCCAGAAAATCAAGGGGCAGGCCAAGCCTATTGACCGGGACTGATATTGCCTCGCTGACCGCGCTGCCGAAACCGCCTTCTATTATACCTTCTTCAACGCTAAAAATAAATTTATGTTTAGAGGCCAATGCTTTAAATAAGCTGCTATCCAGAGGCTTGGCAAAACGGGCATTAACCAGAGTGCCTCGCAAGCCCTCTTTTTCTAAGATTACCATTGCCTCTTGCGCAGGCCAGACCATGCTGCCTAAGGCAATCAGGCTAAAATCTGGCCCCTCTTTTAATATCTCGGCTTTGCCCAGCTCTAAAGGATACGCTGTATCCCTGGGGCTAGACGGGGGAATAACGGATTTAGGATAACGGATAGCTACCGGCAGGTTAAGGCCAAAAGAGAATTCCAGCATAAACCCTAGCTCTTGACCGTCTTTAGCTGCCATAATGATTAAGTTTGGGATAGTCCTTAAGAACGCAATGTCAAAGATACCCTGATGGGTCATCCCGTCCTCTCCTACTATGCCGGCGCGGTCAATGGCAAATACTACTGCTAATTTCTGCAGGGCAACATCTTCCATTATCTGGTCGTAGGCGCGCTGCAAAAAAGTGGAATAAAGCGCAACCACCGGCTTAAGGCCGGCGCAGGCAAGGCCAGCAGCAAAACAAACTGCGTGACCCTCTGCAATCCCCACATCAAAAAACCTCTCTGGGTATAGATCGCGGAACTTATCTAGCCCCGTTCCCTCAGGCATAGCAGCGGTGATAGCGACGATCTTATCATTAGCTTTAGCTAATGATAAGAGCTTTTCGCTAAATACCTCGGTGTAAGTCTTAAAGGCAGGGGCCGCCAAAGGAGCACCGCTCTTTACTTCAAATGGCCCTATCCCGTGAAAACGCACCGGGTCGACCTCTGCAGGTAGATAACCTTTCCCTTTCTTAGTAATTACATGTAGCAGCCTGGGGCCTTTAATGCTTAAGATATTCTTGAGGGCAGGGATCAAGATATTCAGATTATGCCCGTCAAAGGGGCCAAAATAACGAAAGCCCAGCTCCTCAAAGAACATCCCGGGTATAAAAAAACCTTTCAGGCTCTCTTCAAATTTATTGGCAAGTTTTACCAGACGGCTGCCTTTAGGCATGCGCGAACTCATAAACCCTTCCAGGGAATCCTTAAAACGGTTGTAGATAGGAAGGGAGATGATTTTATTCAAATAGGTGCTCAGGGCCCCGGCGTTAACGCTAATGCTAAGCTCATTGGTATTTAGAATAACTAATATGTCTTTTTTAAAATGGCCGGTATTATTAAGCCCCTCAAAACATAAACCTCCGCTTAAGGAACCGTCTCCGATTACTGCCACCACCTTGAATTGTTCCTCTGCAGGCAAAAAATCCCTGGCGCAGGCCAGGCCTAAGGCTAAGGAAACAGCTGTAGAGCTATGCCCTGTAGTAAAGGTATCATAGATAGACTCTTC